>CAZWGW010000639.1:0-4622 GCA_964633565.1 uncultured Planctomycetaceae bacterium | reverse complement strand
GTCGGCCTGCGTGAATGCGACGCCCGCCGGGTCGGCCGCCCCCGCACCGGTGGAGCCTAACTGGATCGTGTGCGACTTGACGGCCAGGTCAGCCTCAGGATCAAGGAGGGTTGCGACGGGGATCACGCGCACCAGGTTCTCGATCAGGCCGCCCCAGTGAATGCCATCAAACGTCGTGGGAGCGGAAGGGTCGAGCAACTGACACGCGGCGTACAGGCGGCCGCCATCGGGAGAAAGGGCAAGTCCGCCAATGTTGTGCCCCGGAATTTCACGGACGAACCGGAGTTTTCCAGCGGCGACGTCGATGACCGCGAGTTCGGCGCGAAACGCACCGGCGACAATCAGATGATTGCCGTCCGGCAGCGGACATTGCTGTTGGGGCGCGAAAGGCAGCTCGATCACGTGCCGCACGGAAAGCGAGTCTGGGTCCGTCCATTCCAGGACAGTGACAGTGCGGCTCCAGAGGGAGGCGACGCTCAGCCAGCTTCCATCCGGCGCGACGCAGAGGGAGACCGGATACCGGGCGACCGCCAGCCGCAGCGTGGTTTGCAGCCGTGTGCCGTCGGGCCGCAGCAGCAGGACTTCGTGCGTGGACTGGTCGACCGCAATGAGCCGGTCATGCCGCGGGTCGAAGGCGACGTCGCTGAGGCAGCGGCCGACCTCCTGTTCCGCGATCACGGCCCAGTTCTCCGTATCGACGAGCGAGATGCTGCCGCTGTCGCGGTTGGCCACGGCGAGCCGTCGGACGCCGTCGAATGCTGCCGCGGCCACCGGGCGTCGGAAACGGACACGTTGTGCGGTCTCTGGTCCCTCCGCGGCAACACAGGCGGCCGCAGGCAGCAAAGCCAGAAATGTGAGGGAACAGCACTTCAACACAGGAGATACCTGCATCGACCGGGACAAGGAGATCGACCGGCGAGCGGCGGCCGTCAGGCCGCTGATTGAGCGCCGATCGAACCGATGAAATTCTATCACACGGCAGTCGACGTGCATGCCCGCGCATCCGAACCGACCGTCAGCCGCTTGACGACGATCGTTGCGTAGGCGCCGCGCGGCAGAATGAACTGCAGCGTCAGTTTCCGTTTTCCACCCTGGAGTTCGTCGTCTCCCGAGGCGATGAGCAGGTCGCGCGGGCAGACGACTGCGGCCCGCCAGCCCTTCGAAAAAAAACTGTCGCGGGGATACTTGACGCGCAGCTCGCGCAGCGTCAGCCCGGCTTCGGCAAGCGTATTCTCGACGAGTTGCTCGATCGGTCCTGGATCCAGTTTCAGCCGGGCCGAGGGGAGCGGTAATTGGAGGTCGCGCAGCTTGCCGCGGGTCTCTTCGTCCAGTCCGCCAAAGAACGGCGCCGCAAGGGTCTTGAGCGCGACGTCCATCAATTGCCCGGGACGACACGCCTGCCGCAGACAGGCCGCCAGGATGCGGTTCCACAGTTCGCTCTGGAACGCCGACAGGTACAGCCGCCGCAGGTCGACGTTCACCCGCGCCCAGGCGCCGCGGAAGTCGCCCGGCCGGTCGCACAGGTACGTTACGATGCTGCGGCGGTGCGAGCGCTCCAGCAGCGCCTTCAGTTCGGGCCAGCGGCCCCAATGCTCGCACAGCAGCCGCTTCTGGATCTTTTCACCAGAGCGATCGAAGGGGTGTTCTTCGGCAAGCGCCAGCCACAGCGTTCGCTCGTAGTCCCCTCGGACCCACGCCTGGCCGATGAATTCTCCCGAGGGGCCCACGGAACCGAATCGCTGATCGTCGAAGTAATTCGGCACGCCATCGCGTTGCACTTCGGCCGCGGCCATCTCGGCGGCCTGCACGGCATCCGGCGTGAGCGATCGCAATACAATGGTGAATTGATTGGCGGCGATGTCGCCCGGTTCGAACGGCCGGGACGCCTGGCCCAGGTACTTCAATTCAAGGTTTGACTGCTGCAGGTCGCGCCGCGGGCCACGGTGGATCGTCAGGTGCTGCGTGGTGACGGCGTGGCGATCCTTGAGGCCGCCGTACGACACGCGGCGCCTCGGAATGTTCCAGCGTCGCAGGAGGGCGTCGACCGCCTCGGGGGTGCCGATGCTGCGCTTGGTCAGACGATAGAGCGCGAAGTCCCCCGCCGCGCCGGGCTGCACGTCGGTCAGTTCGTCAACCTGGAAATCCTCCGGCTGGCGTTTGACTTTCATGGGGATGGGGTCCCCACAGCGGCACGCACCTCCTGACGGGCGAGTATGATGGTCCCGGCAACAGGCTCGGCGACGACGCGCGCGTGCTCCTCGTCGAACCCATCCACGCCGAGTCGCACCAGCAGTCGGTCGCAAAATGAGTCCGTGTGCACCAGGAGTCCGCCGGCCAGCGCCAAGGCTGGCCGGTCTGCATCGAGTCGCGACGCGACAGAGTAGACCATCCCCGCAAGCTGCTCGACCGCTGTGTCGATGATGCCGTTCGCAACACTGTCACCGGCGTCGGCCGCGTCCAGCACGACCCGCGCCAGCGAAGCGACCCACTGCCGGTCCTCCGCGCGGGCATAGACTGCGCGCAGCATGTCCGCCGGCGCCGCCGCGCCCAGCGCTGTCAGAAAACCGGTCGTCAACAGCGTTCCCGGACCGCGCCCGTCCACGGTCAGCGAGACGGCGTGCAGCCCGCGTCGGGCGATGTCGTAGCCGCTCCCTTCGTCGCCGAACAGGTAGCCCCAGCCGCCCGCGCGGGCCGTGCCGCCGGCGCGATCGCGGCCGAACGCGAACGAGCCGGTCCCCGCGACCAGCGCGATGCCAAAGCCCTCGGGGGTCCCCGCGGCGAGGATCGGCAGCGCGTCGTGCGTCACGACCAGCCGCTCGGCGATGCGGCGCTGTTCGGCCCAGGTCTGCAGACGCTGCTGCTCAGCCTCGCGCCCGGCCCCGGCGATCGCCAGACAGAGAGCGGCGACCCGTTCGCGCGGAACGCCGGCGCCAGCGAACGCCAGACTGATCGCGCGGTCGATGTTGGCGAGCGCCGCGGCCCAGCCGGCGGACTGCGGGTTCGACGGACCCGCCTCGCCGACGCCGAGCGGTTCCACTTCGCCGTCCGGTCGCGCCAGCCAGGCGAGCGTCTTCGACCCGCCGCCGTCGACCCCGAGGACCAGCCCCCTTGACCCGGACGCTTCCGGCGTCCGGGTCAATGCAGGGAGTTCGAGTGCGGCGCGCAATTGCCCGTGGCATTGCGCGAGGTATTGCCGCGCGATGTCCGGCGCTACGCCGCGCCGCTGCACGACGACGGCCGTCTTCACGTCACCTTCCGCACGCTGCAGCAGGGTCGCCGCGTCGCCGTCGGCAAGACCGGTGAGGGCGGTGACGATCCGCCGCGACCGGTCCGCCAGCTTCTGGTTCGTCGATTGCAGGTCGACCATCAGGTTGCCGTATGTCTTGCCGAGCCGCACCATGGCCCCCGTGGTGAGCATGTTGAGCACCAGCTTGGTCGCGGTCCCCGCCTTCAGCCGCGTCGAACCGCTGATGACTTCCGGCCCGACAATGGGCGAGATCGTCGTTTCGGCGACGGCTGACAGTTCCGAGTCGTCGTTGCAGCTCAACCCGAACGAGTACGCGCCGACGGCCCGCGCATGCTTCAGGCCTCCGAGGACGTACGGCGTGCGCCCGCTCGTCGCGATGCCGACCAGCACGTCGCCGCTGCAGAGACCAATCCGCTGCAGGTCGTCAATTGCCTGTTCCGGGTGGTCTTCCGCTCCTTCCACGGCGCGGGTCAGGGCGGTGGGCCCTCCCGCGATGAGGCCGACGACCTGCCACGGAGGCGAATTGAACGTGGGAGGACATTCGGACGCATCCAGCACCCCCAGTCGCCCGGACGTCCCGGCCCCGATGTACACCAGCCGGCCCCCCGCTCGCAGCCGCTCGGCGATGACGTCGATCGCGGCGGCAATTGGCGCTGCCACACAGGCGACCGCAGCCGCGACCCCTGCGTCCTCGGCATTCATGAGCCGCACGATCTCGAGCGACGACAGCCGGTCGATCTCCGCGGAGGCCGGGTTGCGGGCTTCGGTCGTGAGGCGGGCGAGGGTCATGCGTTGCCGGAAAGTCGTCCGTCGTGGATAGTGGGGAGTCGCCAGCTGTCAGCTTTCAGCCGTCAGCGATCAGCAATCAGCCTGCAACACCATGGCCCGCTGCTGGATAGCGTTCTCGTGCAGGCCGGCTGTTCAGAGGTGACTGCTGATGGCTGAAAGCTGACGGCTGACCGCTCACCCACGTACTCTACTACTCACCACTCACCACTCACCAGCCTCACTCCGTGCTGCCCGCCATTTCGACCCTCGACATACTCATCGTGCTGGCGTACCTGGCCGGTACCGTCGCCCTGGGGCTGTGGATCGGGCGCGGCAACCGGAACGTCGATGACTATCTGCTCGGCAGCCGCGACCTCCCGTGGTGGGCCCTCCTGGGGTCGATCGTGGCCACCGAGACGAGCACCGCGACGTTTCTGAGCGTGCCCGGCGAATCGTTCAAGGCGGACGGAGATTTCCAGTTCCTGCAACTGGCGTTCGGCTACGTTGTGGGACCCATCGTGGTGTCGATTGTCCTCTTGCCGGGGTATTTTCGCGGCCAACTGCTGACGGCGTATCAATTATTGCAACGGCGGTTCGGGCTGGGGAC
>CAZWGW010000638.1:0-4622 GCA_964633565.1 uncultured Planctomycetaceae bacterium | reverse complement strand
GGCGATGAACCCCTGTAAGTGCGGGTTTTGGCGCACGAATTTGCGAGAATGCCGCTGCAGCGATTCCGAGGTAGCCCAATACCGTTCACGGATAAGCGGACCGCTGCTCGATCGCATCGAGCTTTACGTGGATGTGCCCAGCATCGACGTCGTCGAGCTGCGTGCCGGCAGTACCGAGGAAACCAGCGCGACAGTTCGCGGCCGCGTGTGCGCCGCCCGCTATCGCAGACAGCTGGATGTGGCGAAGCGCCTGACTGCCGGCGCCGACCGGCTGCTGGCGAATGCCGCGCGCACGATGTTGCTCTCTGCGCGCGGAATTACACGAACTCTCGGGGTTGCTCGCACGATTGCCTGCCTTGCGGAGTGCGACGTGACCGATGAGATGCACGTTGCCGAGGCGCTTCAGTACAGGGTCCCGTCTGAAGACAAGTCGACCGTGTAACTTGCTTACAGTCGCGACAGTTCGAGAGTGAGCCACGCCACGCGAAAGCGCGTGATCGTTTCTCTCGGCGGGTCGTTACTCTTGACAATCGCGTCTCAGAATAGGCATGGTCCACCGCGCCGCAGACAGTAGAGAAGAAATCGGCTTCCGCAGGCCTCCAACTAGAAGGACTACTCCGCATGAAACCCTGGACTCGCGCCCTGTTCGCCGTTGCCGGCATAACGCTGGGCATCTCAACATCCCATGCGGCCCAGTGCTCTACGTGTTGAGAGGAGCGGTCGGTACCGCGGCATGCTCGTACTGTCTCTGTGATGTCGATAGCAACGGTACCGTCGCTGCGAGTGATGCACTGAAGCTGCTACAGAAGGCAGTTGGACAGAACGTGTCCCTCACTTGTCCAACAAACGATTCACTCTGCGTGAACTGCAGCAATACGAATGCGGATTCGAACGCAGAGACGATATCGGGGATAGTCCACTTGGCGACTGACCCGAATGGGAAGCTCGGAAAACCTCTGGTCACTTTTAACTGCTCTGGCACGGTACCGATCACGGCGGGTCGTAAGGATAACGAAGCCTCCCAGGAGAATCCTGGTGACGCGAAAGGGGATGACCCCGAAGTAAGGGCCGCTGGGATGGTCATCGACGGCATCGGGCTTGACAATCAGCCGATCACGTTCGCGTTGACACCCGCGTGCTATGACGTTTGCTTCGGTTACTGCGCTCTCAATTCGAGTAAGCGATGCAGTGGCTTCGGTCAATGCGAGAACGACGGTCCCTGCTGCAATGCCGCTAACGGCAGCGGTTCGTGTGCCGATCTTTGGCCGATTCCCAGCCCCAGGACGTATGTCACGACCTATACCGAGAATAACGTCACTCTGGCCAGTGGCCTTTTGGCCGGTCCAATTCTCGAATCGAATTCTCTATGCAGCGGCACTAAGAATCTGGGAACAACGACTGCCGGCGGAAAGATCTTGTTTCGGGACTATCCCGACGTTCAAGGTCGCAGGTTTCTCAAGATCAAGGCGCCGAACGTGACAGTTCGAAACATGACGATCACGGGATTTGGTGATGGAATCGAGTTCGCAGATAAGGACGGAACGGTCGATGCTGTCACCTTCGATCGGCAATGCGATGATTCGATCTCGACGACACGCGGCGTCGGTTACGGCGCGGTCGTTCAAAACAGTACCATCAAGAGCGGCGTCGACAAGTGTGTGCACGTCCGCAAAGGCCAGAATACTCCGTACACGCCAACCGTCAGCGCGGAATGCGCACTTCCCGCCGATTCGGCGGGAACACCACCAAACCGCGATTGTTACCATTTGAGTATTTACAACACTGACCTTCAGGATTGTTACGTACCAGTCGGGGTCACCGCTGGTACCGACATTCACGAGGGCGGCAACAATGCGCAGGTTTACATTAGTAACGCGGTCGCGACAGAAGTTACCGCCACGAACACCGATGCTTCAGTGTTCGCTTGCGGCGGCTCCGACTTCGCCGGCAATCCGACTATCGCAGATCTCGTCGACTACCACTCGACCGGCTGCAATGCAGGACTTACGTTTGGTGGAGACAACAGCAAGTTTCGTGTGAAAGGCAAGCCGACGGAGCCCTATAGCACGATTCGCGACTCGGAGATCGCCGGTGTCGTCTCGACGGCAACTGGGACGGCCAAGCCCGTTCTCCGCAATACCTATCTGTTCGACAATGGTGGCTACGTGGCGAACACACCAGAGTCCGGCGGAGTAGTAATTAGAGCCCAAAGCAATTTCGATGGAGGCCTCGATGACTCCTCGAACAAAGGCGGCAACAAAATCAACTGCAACAAGCGCAAGCCTTCCTCCAGTTCCTCGAATGCGAACGTCTACAACGCCAGCGGGAAAAACATCAAGTTTCAGGGAAACAACTGGGGCGCCGACACGAACGTCAAAGTCGACGTTGGATCCGGCAGCTCAACCAACGTTGACCTAACCATCACTAACCCGTTCACGACGGGAACGTCGAACACGTGCACGTCGCGCTAACGGTACGTGCACGGGAATTTTTTGCCGTCTATTGCGCGATCAGTTTCGGGATATGTAGCAGTGCGCGCGCGTTTGCGGCGGAGATCGGGACGCCGGGTCGCATCGGTGCTGAGTTCCGGGTGAGCGAGCAAGCCCGGGGCTCCCAGTCGGCGGTAAGTCTCGTTACCGTAATACCGGGCCAGGTTGTCGCCGCATGGTCGGGGCACGCTGACGAGGATTGGGATTCGCCACGCGTGATCTGGGCTGGCGTGCTCGACTATTCCGGCCGCGTGTCCGGAGACATCCGAATTCGACCTCACCGGAAGTGGTACAGCAGCTATCCCGCAATCGATGGCGACGCCACCCACGGCCTGATGGTACTCTGGACTGACTTCAACGCCGCAGATGGGAGCAAGGAAGGAGTCCTCGGAAGACTTGTCGACTTGGGCCTTACGCCCGCCAGCTCTACGTTCCAAGTCAACACCGTCACGGTCGGTCGCCAAATCGCCCCCGACGTCGCCATGAACACCACAGGGGCGTATCTGGCGGTCTGGCATGACTACGCAAACTTCGAAAAATCCGCCGCCAAGGCGAGGTTCTTTCATCCTTCGGGATCGCCGCAATCGGATGAAATCACGCTTGCTTCCGGTCCCGGCACCGCCACGTTGCCTCCGCGTGTGGCAGCGCTGGACGAACGATACGTCGTGACTTGGGCAGCGGGAGACGGGGAAAAGGGGTTCGATGTCTATTTTCGCATCTTCAACGAGGACGGGAGCGAAGCAGTGACAGCGCGCGCCCATGCACCGACAGCAGGATTCGAGACGTACCCGGACGTTGCGGTCTGTAGGGACGGCCGGTTCATTATCGTGTGGGGATCGGCATCGCGCCGTACAGAACCGGACGGTGGCATCTACGGCCAATGGTTCGACAGCACCGGGACTCGCCTCGGCGAGCAGCTACACATCAACACGTACACCAACGGCCTGCAGAACATGCCAGTCGTCGCAACCACCCCCAACTGCCAAGCCATCGTAATCTGGCAGAGCTACGGCCAGGACGGGGATCAGGAAGGTGTTTACGGACGTATTTGGGATCCCGCGGGCTCGGACGCATCCCCGGAGTTCCGTATCAACGAGAGCACGAAAGGCCCCCAAGGATGGAGTGCATATCGCGAGACCGCAGTGGTGGCCGATACCGACGGCAGCTTCTTTGCGGCGTGGACGAGCATCCCGAACTACTCCAACACGCTCGCCGATGACCCTGACGTCATGGGGCAATGGTTTTGCTGGCTGACGGATTCTGCCGACCGCGTCTGCGGAAATGCCACCTGTGTCGGTGATCCGATCGAAGCGGAAACCCGCGAATCGATCAAATCATCCGATGCGCTCGCAGTGTTGCGCTCGGCTGTCGGAGCCGAACACTGCGCTCCTTGTCGTTGCGATGCCGACGACTCCGGAGCGACTACGGCAGTTGACGCTCTGGCCGTCTTGCGAGCTGCTCTCCTCCTGCCCTCTGCGCTGAGCTGTCCTAGCTGTCCGGCATAGGCGACAATTCGCACATAGGGAACTCCGTGGCTGGCTACGAACCCGCCCGACAACGTCGAGTCGTCCAGCCGACACGCGCCGCCTCCGCCCGCCGCTCTGAGGAGTACGCCTCCTCAGCTGCCGAGTCGGGCAGCACCTGGCCTGCCGCCTCGAAGAACCGCCGAAGCCGGTCAAGGTTGGCCGGCAATGGCGTCTTGCCCCCCGCCTCCCATAGGGCGATGGAGGCGGGGTCAAATCCCGTTCGCCTGGCGAGCTCTCGCTGGCTGAGCCCCGTCGCCCGCCGCGCCCGCCGCAGAGCGTCGGGAAGTGACGTGGGACACGGTTGCGGGTCGTAGCCGAGGAAGGCGATGAGCGCCGGCATGAACCGCGTCTCCGGTTTTGTCTTGTTCTGTTCCCAGTTCCGAACGTTCTCGACGGCCACCCCGAGCCGTATCGCGACCTCCCGTTGAACGAATCCGAGGTTGAGCCGATGGGCCCTGAGATGGTCCCCGAGCGTCCGGAGTTCGGCCGGATACCTGGAATCCTTGGGCTTTTTGCATGTTAACGTCAGGTGGCAAAAGGGCAACGCAACGGTGCAACTGCGGCTGGTGGCGGTCCGAAGTGCGCCACTGCCGATGCTCGGACGGCG
>CAZWGW010000637.1:0-4636 GCA_964633565.1 uncultured Planctomycetaceae bacterium | reverse complement strand
CTGTGCGCGACTGTAAATCGCCGACAAGGCCACCATCTGCCGTCCCTGTCATGGTTTACAATCATCCGGGGTTCCCGTTGCGGCGAACCCGTCGATGCGGTATGGTCCCGCCCCTCTCCGTCTCTCGACCTCCCCTTCCAATCCAGCCAGTCTGCGGCAGCCTCCCGCCCGGGTACCCGTTGGCGCCTGCGGTGCGAGCGTCGCGCCTCCTCCTCATGCTCCGCCTGGGCATCGTCGATTTCGATTCGTCGCACTGCATCGAGTACGCACGGCGGGTGAACCACGTCGGTCTTTCCCCCGATCAGTACGTCGACGGCGCGCGAGTCGTTGCCGGCTGGCCCGGAACGTCGGAGATGTCGCCCGAGCGGATCGACGGCTATCGCGCACAGATGGCGGCAGCGGGCGTCGAGATCGTCGGCTCCCCGGAGGCCCTCCTGGGGCGGATCGACGCGGTGCTGATCCTGTCGCTGTGTGGCGCCGCGCACCTGTCGCGGGTGCAGCCGTTTCTGCAGGCGGGTATTCCGGCGTATGTCGACAAGCCGTTCACCTGCACGGTCGCTGACGCGATCGAGATGGTACGGCTTGCGGAACGGACCGGGACGTTGTTGCTGCACGGTTCGGCACTGCGATTCGCCGACGAGGTCGACAAGTTCCGCGGGCTCGAATCGCGTCTGGGAGCGCTGCAGGGGCTGCTGACTTACGGGCCGGCCAAACGGACGTCGGGCAACCCCGGACTGCTGCATTACGGGATTCATGCCGTGGAAGTCCTGTACGCGCTGATGGGTCCCGGGTGCACGAACGTGACCGCGGTGCATACGGACGGGGCTGACGTCGTCACCGGGCGCTGGCGCGACGGTCGGCTGGCGACGGTCCGCGGCGCTCTGACCGGCGCGACGGCCTACGGCGTGATGGGCTTCTGCGAGCAGGCCGTATATCGCAGTCATGTCTCCACGCGCAATGCGTACCGGAACCTGCTGCGGGCCATGATCGAATCGTTCACAGCCGGCCGGCCGCTCGTGCCGTACGTGGAAATCCTGGAAGTGACGCGCTTCGTGCTGGCCGCCCTGGCAAGTGAAGTCAGCGGCGGCCGGCCCGTGGAACTTGAAAGCCTGACGTGAGACCTGAACGATAGCCCGTTTCCCATCCCGATCAGGGGCGCCCTGGCGGCGACCGCCGAGATCGAGAGTGCGACAAGGAGGTCGCCATGCGAGTCCGTGCTGCAGGCCGAATGATCCGCAGTCTGTTGACGGCGACAGTGCTCGGCTTGACGAGCGCCGCGTCCGCCCAGGACATGACCGTCTACACGACCGTCTCCCACGTGGGAGACAAGCCGCACCAGACGCGGATCGTTTCCCACAGCCTGACGATACTTCACGCGGGCAAGGTGTACGATCACGTCGAAGAGGCCGGCGAAGTCGTCGTGCTGGAGCCGTTGCAGGACCGGTTTGTGATCATGAACGCCAACTACCTTGCCGCGAGGGTCGATTTCTCCGAATTGCAGCGGTTGCTCAAGGTGGCGCAATTCGAGGCGGAGAAGTATCTGCAGGAGCTCACGGCCAGGTCGGACCGGCGTTCGCGAAGCATTGCCGCGGCACTCGAATTCCAGCTCAAACCGGGATTCCAGGAACACTTCGAGCCGACGCTGAACCGACTGCAGTTGACCTCGCCGACGCTCGACTACGACGTGAAAACGGCGCGACTCGAGACGCCGCAACTCGTCGCGCAATACCTCACGTATGCCGACTGGGCGGCCCGCCTCAACTATGTGCTGCATCCGAATGCCATGTACCCCGCCCCGCGCCTGGAACTGAACGCGAAGTTGAGCGAAACGGGAGTCGTGCCGACGATGGTCGACGTTCGCAGCCGGTCGGACAAGGAACTGCACCTGCGCGCCGAACACCGGTTCGACTTCAAGCTCCAGCCCTCGGACAAGGCGCACATCAACAAATGGGAACGCATGTTTGAGTCGGACCAGGTCCGCTGGGTGAGCCTGCACGAGTACCAGCAGCAGACCTACACCAGACTGGCTAAGTCGGAGTAGTGATTGATCAGCGCGCAACACCTATGCGCCGCGTCGATTACGTCGAAGCTGCGATTGGCGGTTTTCGGAGCATCCCCTCGACGCTAGAATGCCCACCGGCACGCGGCGGAGCGCTACTCTGCGCCGCCATGCCCAGGGAATGCACTCGAACGAATCAGGGAGGTGTTGCGATGCGATTCACGTGGACCATGGCCGCAGTCGGGTTGTTCGCTGCCGGACTGTCGGCGAGCGGTCAATCGCCGGACGATCCGCCGGCGGCCATCGAAGAGACGGCGCCGCCGGCTCCGGCTGGCGAATCGCCGGGGACGGACCTTTTCTCCGGACAGGAACGCTTCGATATTTCGGCGCTGTCGAGCCTGCTGGGACAACTGCTGAACCAGAGTCCCCCGCCGCCCCTGCCGGCGCCCGAAGGCTCCGAGGGTGCACAGACCGATCCGACGCCACCGCCGCAACAACGATCAGACTCCGCGACGACGGACCGGGCACAAACCAGTCCGCCGTCACCCGGCACTTCGGGGAATACCGTCCCCTATAACCGCGGCTACGTGCCGCGGCATCCCCGGTCCATGGCGCGGGACGCGTTTCATGAGCGGGTGTACGCGAAGCGCATGGCGCTGATCAATCGCATCCGGTCCGCCGCGGAACAGTCCGGCAATGAGCAGATGTCCGCGCAGGCCAACCAGTTGGAAGTGCTGGTGACGAAAGTACACCAGGAAGGTCTGGGGGGCATCGTGCAGATGCTGGGCCAGTTACAGGCGGCGCGGCAAGCGGGAAATGCGGCGCCCAGCACGCCGCCGGCCGTCGTTCCGGAGGAAAACCTGGGTGAGGCGGCGCCGTTAACTCTTGATGCGCCACCCGCCAACGAGCCCGTTCCCGACACCGCTCCCCCCAAGCCACAGCCCGACGGAGAACCAGAAATTCCTGCGGCGCTGCCAGCGCCCGGCGGCGCCCGGCAATGAGCGGAGCGTGTGATGTTCGTTGATTTCAGCCCGGCTTCACAAGGAGGCCGGGCTTTTTTCGTGCGCCGGGCACGGGGGCCCGCCGCGCTATTGCTTGCGATGACAACGCTTGCAGCGGACACGGTTGCCGATGAGCTTTCCGCACTTGGGACAGCGTTTCTGTTTCCTGGCGATTTTGGCTCTGGTGCGGGGGCGGTAGATCATTGGACATGCCTTTCGTTGTCTGGTGTTGTCAGGCGGCTGGCAACGCGGGCCGCGAACGCATGTCGCGGCCGCAGGAAGCTCCGGCGCTGGGTGACCGCGCCAGCCGTGTCGTGTGTGGGGCGTCAGCCGCGGGCCATGATTGTCTTGAGGGCAGCGTCGCTCTGCGCGCGGGCGTCACGGGCGTCCAGCACGATCTGGCGGAATCGCTCGGGTCTTGGTACGCCGGGCAATTTCAGGACCGGCTCACCGCGACTGTCGAGCACATCGAGGTCGCCCGCCTTGAAGAACGCCTGGCCGGGGAGAACATCGATCGCGATGTTGTCGATGCCGCCGAGCGCCACCTGGCGGATCAGGCGGTTGCCGAGTGAGGACCGGACCTGCAGGGTGCGGTTCGTGAGCACGTACTGCGGATCGAAGATCTTGAATTTCAGGTATCCGAGGGCGCCGAGCGGCGCCAGGAGCGGGGCGAACAACAGGTACGACAGCTTGATGCCGTTGATCTTCAGGGACATCGAATCACAGATCCGACCGATCAACTGTCCCAGCCCCGAGGCCGCAATCGAGGGAAAGACGGACTCGATGATGGTCTCCTGCCCGGCACTGACGCCGGAAATGGCCTGTGGCCTGACTGCGGTGGTCATACGGTAACGTCTTGGACTGAGAGCCGCTTCGTGGGGATCAGGTGCCTGAAAGCCGCGGACTGTACCAGAGCCATGGGGCGTTTGCCAGCGCTCCAGGTGCTTGCGCCGCGATGCCGCTGGTCCTCGCGCACGCGGGGAACGTCAAGCCGAGCGACCTCGACCGGCAATTGCTCATGACGCACGCCGGGTTTGGGCAGCCGCGAGTGACGCAGGCCGCGCGGCGGCTCGAGGAACTGAACCCCCGGCTGGCCGCGATGGAGGCGATCAAGGTGCTGGCCGGTTTCGGCGAGCCGCTGCCGGGGCGGATGGTGACGTTCGACCTGCGGGAGATGACGTTCGCGCGGCGGGAGGTGCGGCGCGAGCCGGGGTGCGCGGTGTGCGGGGGAGTGCGAGGGTAGGACGGACTGGCAGTCCGTCCGTCTGTCATTGGGCAGCCGATGCTTCGTTATCGCGCAGCCTCATCAACCATCGCACGCACGATGGCCACGCGAAAGCCGTACCTCGGATCAGATTGTTGTCCGACCAGGGAATCCGGCATTCGGGAGGCGGACCGGCACAGTCCTGCCTCGTCCTGATACGACCCGCCGCGCAGCACGCGGACCTCGCCAATTGCGGGACCGAGTGGATCAGTCCCGCCCGGCAGTTGGTCGAAGAACCAGTCGCGGCACCATTCGGCGACATTGCCGTGCATGTCGTGGATCCCCCACGGATTGGGCTTCTTACTGGCCACTTTCTGAGGATGTTCCACCCGCGGCGCAGACTGACCGAACCTGAGGACCCAGCCGTATTCG
>CAZWGW010000636.1:3874-4636 GCA_964633565.1 uncultured Planctomycetaceae bacterium | reverse complement strand
TCCCGTGTTCCTGCTCGCGAGCAAGGAGAAGCTGACGGAGACCGGCTGGGGCCGGGAGGGTAAACTCCAGGAAGTCTTCTCCGGCGACGTGCATTGCTATGAGGTCGGCACCCGCCACACGGAGATCCTGGACGCGAACAACGAAGAGTTCGCGCGCCACCTGGCTCACTGCGTGCAGGCCGCGCGCGCGGCAATTCGGCCTTCGCAATGATGACCGGTCCTACTCCACCAGCGACTCGGTGCTCGTACTGGGGTGCGTTACCCCCGGCGCGACAATGATCAGCGGGATGCGCGGATCTTGAACGCCGACAGGCTCCGCAACCGGAACGGCGGCGGCGCATCGGCCGGCAATCCATCGAGCACGGCCTGCAGCCGCTCCCGCGCAGCGACCGCGGCCGCGTCGTCGCTGCGGGAGAGATCGTGCTGCTCGGCCGGGTCGCTGTTCGCGTCGAACAGCCGGCCATCGGAGTACAGCTTGAACCTCGTATCACGGACGACGCGCGTATTGTGGTACTCGTTCAGGATCCACGTCCGCGGCGGAGCAGCGCCGGGAGTCCCCAGCAGGAACCGGGCGAACGACTGTCCATCCGGCCGGTGCGCGCTCGACAGCGGAACGCCCGCCAACTCACAGACGGTGGGATAGACGTCCGTGAAGTCGGCCAGCGGAATCGTGCGGCCGCCCGGAATGCGCTGTGGGCAGTTCGCCAGCAGCACGACGTTGCCCCCCGCTTCGGTCAGCGAGTACAGGTCCCCCTGCACGTC
>CAZWGW010000636.1:2472-3864 GCA_964633565.1 uncultured Planctomycetaceae bacterium | reverse complement strand
AGCGACTTCTCCGTGCCGTTGTCGCTGGCGACGAACACGAACGTGTTGTCGCGCAGGCCCAGGCGATCCAATTCGTCGATCACGTCGCCGACAATGCCGTCGGCGCAGCGCAGCATGTCGGCGAACATTTCGTGATGCGGCCGGTCGGGGTCGCGGTTGAGCGGCGTCGGCACGACGTTCTGCGTGAACGACTGGCCGTGCGTGAGCACCAGCGGCAGGTACAGCAGAAACGGCTGCTCGCGGTGCCGGCGCAGAAAATCCAGCGCAAAGTCCCGCGATTCATCGGGACCGAACTTGGCGCGACGCTCCTCGCGCCGGCCGTTGTTGAGGAACACCGGGTCCCAGTAGCGGCTCTCGATGTGCTGGTTGAAGGCGACAGCTTCCTCGTACGACTCGCGGCGCACGATATCCAGAAAGCGGTCCCACTCGGCCGGTGAAACCTTCGTGCGGTCGATGCTGCCCGGCCAGACGAGAGATTCCTGAAACCCGTGCCGGGCCAGCGCGTCCGGTTCGTCGTAGAGGTTGTTGATCTGCCACTTGCCGGTGATGGCCGTCGCATAGCCGGCATCGCGGAACAGCCGGGGGAAGATGGTCTCGCGCTCCGGCGGCAGTCCGCCGCCGCTGTAGAGCGCGGCGTCGTGATGCAGCCGGAAACCGGTGCTGTGCGGATATCGCCCGGTCAGCAGGACCACGCGGCTCGGCCCGCACACCGGCGGCGTGTAACAGTTCTCGACGCGCACCCCGGTGCGGGCGAGTTCATCGATATTCGGCGTGCAGTGCTCCTCGCTGCCGTAGCAGCCGAACCACTCCTGGCCGACGTTGTCGAGCAGGATGAAGACGATGTTGGGGGGCGGCGGTTCGGCGGCGGGAACCGGTCGCGGCGCGGCCGATAATCCGACGGCAAGGCAGGTCGCAAGCCATAAGTTGCGGCGAATAGCATGGGACATGACCGTGACCTTACTTCTGCAAACACCGGCGCCCACGGGGGCAATGAGTTCCGTCAGTCCGTCCCACGACGTTCAGACGGGCCATGTTTGGACCACCGCATCGTGCTGCGATTCGAGTAGAACGCCAGCAGTGAAATTGCATGTGCCCCGGTTGTGAAGGCCGCCGCAATCGAGAAGAACCCGAACACGGGCACTTGCGCCGCATTACCGGTGAGCCCCTCAATCGGAATGACCCCGACCAGACACAGGATCGAGAAGGCGAGCAACCCCACCGCTGCGACGCTGCCGATCCACAGAGCGACCAAGGTTCGCGAACGCGCTAGCCAGCCCAACCCGGCGAGCATCGAGAAGAACAACATTCCGAACGTAATGACTCCCAGCGCTTCCAGTGGACGCGCGACTTTGAGCCATCCCGTCGCGACAAACACGAGGCTCTGGCATTCCC
>CAZWGW010000636.1:0-2462 GCA_964633565.1 uncultured Planctomycetaceae bacterium | reverse complement strand
AGCATCAACGTCATCGACACAGTGATGATGGACGCGTCGCGGATGCGCTCGGGTCGGCGGCACCACAGCCAGAAGCGGGGCAGCACGCCGACGGGGCGCGCGATTACCGGCTCGCGCCGGAGATACCGGCGAAGGTCATCGGCGAACTCCCGGGCACTGGAGTAACGATGCCGCGGCTCTTTATGCATCGCTTTCAGGCAGACCGTTTCCAGGTCGCGCGGCACACGGTCGTTCAGCGACCGTGGCGGACGTGGTTCCTCGTTGAGCACCTGCTGGATCAGCATGTGATTGTTGCCACGGAACGGACGCTCGCCCGTGAGCAATTCGTACAGCACGACTCCCAGGCTGTAGATGTCGCTGCGCACATCGACGCTGCGCACATCGCCGGCGGCCTGTTCGGGACTCATGTAGGCCGGCGTTCCCAGCACTTCCCCGGTCGCGCTCATCGAAATGCCGGTGGACTCCTGCTTCGCCAGGCCGAAATCCATCAGATACGGCTGGCCGGCATGGTCTAGCATGATATTGCCCGGCTTCACGTCGCGGTGCACGATCCCGGTTTCGTGAGCATGATGCAGCGCCTCTGCGATCCTGGCACATAACTCGGCTGCCTCCTCAAACGAAGGGCGTCGCTCGGCGAGCCGCTCCGACAGGGTTGTCCCTTGCAGGAAGTCCGTCACGAGGAACGGCACGCCGTCTTCCTCACCGACTTCATGCACTGAAACAATGCCACCATGTCGGACACGTGCCAGGTGGCGCGCCTCCTCGAGGAATCGCCGGCGATCTTCGGGGGTCCCCAGTCGGCTCAGATGTGGAATCTTGAGCGCCACCGATCGACCCAGGTCGGGATCATGCGCTTTGAACACCGTGCCGAATCCGCCGGCTCCGAGGCATTCCAGCAACTGGAACCGGCCGATGCGTCGCGACATGACGGACGGCGGCGGCAGCATGTCGCCAACCCGCGCAGCTGCCGCGGCGTCATCTGTCTGATGCGCGTCCATCAGAACGGTTGCCGTCATCTCGACGCGCAGACTCGAGCCGCAGATCTGACACGCGATCTCCGCTTCGCCATCGGTCAGAATTCGCGACGCAATCGGATTGCCGCACTGCGGGCACAGCACAGAGCAATGTCTCCCAACGTGAATGGAAGCTGCGGACTCGCAGCAGCCGCAACGGCTCGGCGGGGTGCTCTCATTCTGGTCGACGGCCGCCGGATAAAGCAGGCACATCGCGCGATGCCTATCGCACCCGCACCAGCTTCATAATCCGCCCCGACACGTTCCAGTCCTGCACGTACAGGTTGCCGTCCCTGTCCCAGTACGAGCCGTGCGTGCCGCTGAAGACCCCTTCGATCCACTTGTCCTGCGGGACGTTGTAGTTCACTTTCGTCTCGGGGTCGGCGTTGTAGCCCAGCACGGCAACGATCGTGTTGGTCTTGTCGAGGATGATCAGCCGCCCGTGCAGGTCGGGCACCGACACGTAATCCCCCTGCACCGCGGCCGACGTCGGCATCCCCAGCCCCGTGACGACCTCCGCGATGAAGTTGCCGTCCAGGTCATAGTGCAGGAGCCGCCCCTGCGGCGCGTGGTTGCGGTCGCAGATCAGGAGCCGCGGCGGATCGTAGCGCGTGTCGAGCGTCATGCCGTGCGCGGTGCTGAACTCCTTGAGGCCGTTCCCTTTCGTCCCGAAGTGCATCAGGTACTTGCCGGACTTGTCGTACTTGAAGATGTGGTCGCTGGCGTAGCCGTCCGAGAGGAAGATGTCGCCGTTGGGGGCGACGGTGATCGCCGTCGGGTTGAACTTGTCCAGTTTGAGCCCCGATTCCTCCGGGAACTTCAGCTTGAGCACGACCTCGCCGTCGTCGGCACGGAACTTGATCCCCTCGGCGCTGTTATTGCGCGCGCCGTAGATGAACTCCCCGTCCGCCTCCTGGCGGATCTCCATGTCGTGCAGTTGGGTGTAATCCCCTTCCAGGAAGCGGCGGACCACCTGCCCCTCCGGCGAAAAGACGAACACCCCGATTGCCGCGCTGGTGTAGATGTTCCCCGCGCTGTCGACCACGACCGCCCCGTGCGTCCCGCCGAGGACCGACTTCCCGTCCGGCCCCAGCCCCCAGCCGGGGACCGTGTCGAACGTCATGATGCCGCTCCCCATCCGGACCGGCTGGGGCTTGTCGGCCGCGGGGAGGGTGGACGCCGCCGCAACGATGAGCGCGAGGCAATACGAGCGCAGTTTCATGATGTCGGTTCCTGGTTGGTTCAATGCGCGTGGAGACGATCGCACGGGCGACGTTGTGGACGCCGAGGATCATACCCGAGAAGTACTGCGCGGACGACTCTGCGAACGCGCGACCGCGCATCGGCCATCGTCGCCTTTCGCTCCGCGAAAGGGAGTCCGCTCACGTTGCGCTCCCGAATGGAGCGCCCTTTCGCGGAGCGAAAGGCGACTTTGAGTACTACCGCGCC
>CAZWGW010000635.1:0-4646 GCA_964633565.1 uncultured Planctomycetaceae bacterium | reverse complement strand
ACTCACCCTGATGGTAGAGCGTTGCGACATACACGTCCGGCGGCCAGCGCTCCAGCGCATAGCGGAAGACGGGGACGTCGCAGGCGCGCACCACCATGGGCGCGAGAGCCACGCAGAGCGTTGAAATTACGGTGATCGGCGTCAGTCGGTAGTTCAGTCGAGTTGGCTCCCGGGAGTGCTGCGCCCCTTCTGCGGCGCGCCCGCCGAATGCGCCTGCAACGCATCCGCCGCCCTCCGCCTCAGTCCCCTGTGCGCGCATTACGTGCCGTGCGGCGGCCGGCATTTTTCGGGGAAACGGCCTGGCGGGCGAAGGCGTCGTACTGCTGGCGAAGTTCCGCCAGCCTGTCGGCACGGGTTTTGGCGAGGTTATGTTTCTCGTATGGGTCGTCGGCGATGTTGAACAACTCGACGTCTGCTGCGGCGCGCCGATTCCCGGCGGCGTTTTCAGCTCCCGGTTCTTCCGGCGCGCTGCCATTCAGCACGAGTTTCCAGTCGCCGACACGGATGGCGCCCTTCGCGGGAGCGGCATTGTGCAGAATTGCGTCGTGGGGCGACGGCGCTCCCGAGATCAGGCATGGCCACAGGTCGCGGCCGTCGATCGGGCGCTCCTGTTCGAGCGACGCGCCTGCGAGCCCCAGCAGTGTCGGATACCAGTCGACGATGTGCAGTGGGGCGTCAACCGCGCTGCCGGGACGGATCTTGCCGTCCCAGGCGGCGAAGGCGCAGACGCGAACGCCCCCTTCGTAGAGCGTCCCCTTGCCGGCGCGGAACGGTCCGTTGTCGGTGACGCGGCCGGGGGCGGGCCCGCCGTTGTCGCTGGAGAAGATGAACAGCGTGCGCTCCCTGCGGCCGGCGTCTGCCACTGCGTCGACGATCCGACCGACAGCTTCGTCCATGGCGGCGACCATGCCGGCATAAGTGCGGCGTGGTTCCTTGAGTCCGGCGTACGGCAGTTTGTAGTGGTCGGGCACCTGATGCGGTGCGTGGACGGCGTTGAACGGAACGTAGAGGAACAGCGGCTTGTCCACGGGCTGATCCCGGATGATCTGCACGGCCTCGCGCGCGAGGAGCTGCGTCGTGTATCCCTCGTCGTGGTTCGGCTCGCCGTTACGGTACCAGTCGTGTTTGCCGTCACGACTGTGAGTGAAGTACTCAAGTGCGCCGAAGAGATGACCGTACCAGTGATCGAAGCCGCGCGCGTTGGGCCAATACGCCGGGTCGAAGCTGCCGAGGTGCCACTTGCCGCACATGGCCGTCGTATATCCGGCGTCGTGAAGGGCGGCGGCGAGCGTGCGCTCACCGAGTTCAAGGCCGTACTGGGCATTGGGGCGGATGACGCCGACCTGCAATCCCAATCGTATGGGATAGCGGCCGGTCATCAGCGCGGCGCGCGTGGGCGAGCAGACGGGCTGGACGTAGAACTGGTTCAATCTGGCGCCGGCGGCGGCGAGTTTGTCGAGATGGGGCGTTTTAATTTGCTCTCCGCCCATGAAGCCGACATCCTGACGGCCGAGGTCGTCGGCGATGAGGAAGACGATGTCGGGTCTCGGCGCGTCGGCGGCGCTGGATCGACCGAGGGGCAACAGGCCTGCGAAGGCGCAAGCCGAGACGAGCCGCAGAATGGAGTTCATGAGTCGTGACTTGCCGAAAGCGGGAAGCGACGGTTGCACCCGGGGTTGCACACAATCCCAGGAAATGGCCCGTCGGACTCGGACCTCGCGGGAATTGTAACCGCGTGGACGTTGCTTCCGGAAGCGATTCGGGCCGGTATCCTGGCGATGGCGACGCGCCAATGATTCTGTATCAAGGGTTTCGGCAGGCGGAGAAGACCGATCCCGCGCACGCGAACCCCGGGCCGCAACCACCAGGACCGTCGCGGCGCATGAAAAAACCCCTGCGATGACAGGGGTTGAGAGCGATTGCAACAGCGTGAGAGCGGAGAGAGAGGGATTCGAACCCTCGGTACCAGTAATCCCGGTACACCGGATTAGCAATCCGGCGCTTTCGGCCACTCAGCCATCTCTCCGGTGAGCGGGGTCGGTCGACCAGCGGCACGCGGCCACTATAATTGCCGGTGGTGGAAACGCAAGTCCGTGCCGGCGCCCTGTCGTCCCCGATCTGCGGGTCTCGTGATGCACGTCCAGCCGAAACAGCGTCGCCGCATCGAAGCCGCACAGGGGTTCCTGCTGCTGGGGATGGCTGGACACGCGCAGCGGGAATTGGCAGGGATTCCGGGCAGCGAGCGCACCGGTCAGTGGCACGGGCTGCAGGCAGAGGCGTGTCGCCTGCTCGAAGATTACGATGCGGCAGTGCTGGAATACGAGCGCGCTCTGGTCGATGACCCGCAGAACCTGGAATTGCTGAACGGCCTGGCATGGTGCCTGAAGCGCACGGAGCGTCTGCCGGCGGCGAGCACGGCGATGATGCAGGCGTTCGGCGCGCAACCGGAGGAGGCGAGCGGGCTGTGCAACCTCGCCTGTGACGATGCCCTGGCGGGCGACAAGCCACAGGCCCTGTCATGGCTGGGCCGGGCGCTGCGGATGCAGCCGGCGCTGAGCCGACTGATCCCCGAGGACGGCGATTTTTCCGGATTGCGGTCCGACCCGGATTTCCAGTTTATCGTGCAGACTTCGGCCGAGGCCGAACGTGCGGCCAGCAACCGGGCCTGAGTGCAACTTCGCGAGAGAGGCTTCCGTCCCATGCGACCTGTGAACTGGGAACTCGCGTTGCGAAATGCCGGCGGGAACGAAGAGATCCTGCAGGGCGTGCTGGAGGACTGCCGCAGCGAGGCGCCGCGACTGGTGCAGCAACTGGCCCAGGCGCTGAACGAAGGTGACCTGACGGCCGCCCGTCGTGCGGCGCACACTTTGCGAGCGTTGCGGCGGCTGTTGGGCGCGGAGGCGGTGGGGACGGCGGCGGAGCGCGTGGAGACGCTGATCGGGACCGGTCAGGTCGCGGCCGTGCGGGAGTTGCTGCCGGGGCTGGAGCGGGACGTTTCGGACATGCTGTCGGAAGTGGAGGCGCGACGGC
This sequence comes from uncultured Planctomycetaceae bacterium, assembly GCA_964633565.1. Lineage (GTDB taxonomy): Bacteria > Planctomycetota > Planctomycetia > Planctomycetales > Planctomycetaceae > CAZWGW01. The sequence continues at coordinate 1,616 of CAZWGW010000635.1, read as the reverse complement.
ATGGCAATATGCGGGTCGGAGAGTGATAATGGGGGTCTGGCATGGCGATCGTGTTTGAGCGGTGGAGTCGGCGATGGTTCGCATTCTTGTAGTCGACGACTCGGTGATGGACCTGCGTCTGGCCACCAAGCTGTTGGAACAGAACGCGGAATGGACTGTGGCCTGCGCGCAGGACGGGCGGCAGGCACTGGCGCGAGTCGAGTCGGACCTGCCGGACCTGGTCGTGACCGACCTGCAGATGCCGGGGATGAGCGGCCTGGAACTGGTCGAGGTGATGCGGACGGAGTTTCCGCTGATCCCGGTGGTGCTGATGACGGCGGCGGGGAGCGAAGAGATCGCCGTCGAAGCGCTGCGGCGCGGGGCGGCCAGCTACGTGCCCAAACGGGAACTCGCTGCGGACCTCGTCGACACCGTGGCGCGGCTCCTGGCCAGTTCGGCGGAGCAGCGGAACCGGCGGAGGCTGCTCAATCACCTGACCGAGCTGCACTATGTGCTGGACAACGACCTCGACCTGTTGTCGGCGTTCGTGAGCGAACTGCGGCAGCTCATCCGCGACCGCTACCTGCTGGACGACAACAATGCTCTGCGGTTTGCGACCGCCGTCGACGAAGCGCTGGCCAATGCGTACTTCCACGGCAATCTCGAAGTGAGTTCGAGCCTGCGGGAAGAGGACGCCAACGCATATCATGCGCTGGCGGCGCAACGGCAGCGGGAGCCGCCTTATCGCGACCGGCAGATTCATCTCCAGGTCGGCATCAACCGCGTGCAGATCAGCGTGACGGTGCGCGATGAAGGGCAGGGCTTTGATCCGAGCCAACTGCCGGACCCGACGGCGCCGGGTTATCTGGACCGCCCCTGCGGCCGGGGAATCCTGCTGATGCGCAGCTTTGCCGACGACGTGCAGTTCAACGACACCGGCAACGAAGTGACGATGCTCAAATACCTGCTGCAGGCGTCCGACGACCACGTGCTGGCGTCGGACGATGCTCAGGTGTGACGATTTCCGGGGCCGGTCTACCGGAAATCGCGCGACTTCGCGCGAACATCGGCCAGCAGTTCGCTCAGGTCGTCCAGCCGTTCGACCAGCACGTGGATGATCGATTCGGCGTTCTGGAGTTCGCCCGTGGCAAGCAGCGCGGAGGCGCGGCGGGCGGCGCGGCGATAGCGCTCCCACACCTCCTGCCGCACGATCAGGTTGGCCTGGCCGGTCTCGTCTTCGAGCGTGACGAACGTGATCCCCTTGGCCGTGCTGGGCCGCTGCCGCAGCAGGACCAGGCCGGCCACTTTCACGCGGCGACCGCCCGGCAACTCTGCCAGTCGTGCGGAAGGAACGATGTGCAGTTGGTTCAGTTCTTCGCGGAGGAACTTGAACGGATGGTTGCGGAGTGAGAGACCGATGGAGCGATAGTCGGCGGCAACTTCCTCGACGGGGGTCAACGGAGTGAGGAATCGTTGCCGCTCGTTTAGCCGCGACCCGCAGGGGAGCGTATCGTCGGTACTGGCGACGTCCTGCGCCTCATTCCCATCAAACAACGGCGCCACCTCGCGCGCCGGCAGGGATTCCCAGAGGGCCTCCCTCCGTCTCAGCCCCAGCGACCGGAACGCATCCGCTCGCG
>CAZWGW010000634.1:0-4652 GCA_964633565.1 uncultured Planctomycetaceae bacterium | reverse complement strand
ATGGGGATCGTCTATGAGGCCGAGCAGGTGTCGCTCGGTCGCCGCGTGGCGCTCAAGGTGCTCCCCTTCGCCGGCATGCTCGACGAGCGGCAACTGCAACGGTTCCGAAACGAGGCCCGCGCCGCCGCGGGATTGCATCATCCGCACATCGTCCCAGTGTTCGCCGTCGGGTGCGAACGCGGCATTCACTACTATGCGATGCAGTTCATCGAAGGCCGCAACCTGGCGACCCTGCTGGCCGAACTGCGCGGTGAGTCCGGCAGCCGCGCCATTCCAGCGGCAGGTGCGACTCACCCTGTGGTTCGAGACGACTCCGCGGATGGCCCAGCCGGATCCGGCGAGACCCATCTGCGGCGATCGGAGTCCACGGTGGCCGGCGCGCCTGGCACACCGCACCTTCGCACCATCGTGGAGTGGACGGCGCAGGTTGCCGACGCGCTCGATTACGCGCACTCGGTGGGGATCATCCATCGCGACGTCAAGCCTTCGAATCTCCTGCTGGATGCGCGAGGGCACGTCTGGATTACGGACTTCGGCCTGGCCCAGTTCGAAAGCGATCCGGGACTGACGCTGAGCGGCGACGTGCTGGGGACCCTTCGATACATGAGCCCCGAACAGGCCCTCGGCCAGCGCGGCGTCGTGGATCAGAGGGCCGACGTCTATTCGCTCGGGGTCACACTCTATGAGCTGCTCACGCTGGCCCCCGTGTGCGCCAGCGGGAACCGGGCCGAATTGCTGCGCTGGCTCGAACTGGGTGAACCCACGCCCCCGCGTCGACGCAACCCGGCCATCCCGGCGGAGCTGGAAACAATTGTGCTCAAGGCCATCGCCAGAGACCCCATCGGGCGCTACACGACGGCGAAGGAGTTCGCCGACGACCTGCGACGCTTCCTGGAGGACCGGCCCATCACGGCGCGGCGCCCGCAGTGGAGGGAGCGGACGCGGAGGTGGGGCCGCCGCCACCGCGCCCTCGTGCGCAGCCTGCTGGTGGCCGCCGTCATTTCGTGCGTCAGCCTCTCGGTTGCGAGCGCGCTGCTGTTCCGCCAGCACGCCGAACTCGTGCGGCATCGAAACCTCGCACACCAGAATGAAGCCAGCGCCCGTGCCGGAGAACAGCAGGTCCGTGCACGCGAGGCGGTCATCCGCAGTTATCTCTACGCCGCCGATGTTCAGTTGGCGATGCAGGCGTACCGCAAGGGAGATACGCAACTGGCGCGGGAGAGGCTGGAAAGGCACGCGCCCGCCCCGGGGAGCGCCGACGAACGGGGATTCGAGTGGCATTACCTGTGGAAACTCTGCCAGGACCAGTCGGACGCGTGGCGTGGACACAGCCGGGACGTGTTCAGCCTGGCGTATTCTCCAGACGGCAGCCTGCTCGCGTCGGCGAGCCGGGACCGTACTGTGGTCATCTGGAATGTCGCGGACGGCACCGTGCGCAAGACATTGCGCGACTTCGTTGACGACGTCAACTCGGTCGCGTTCTCCGCGGACGGACAACGCATCGTCACGGCGGAGGACAATTGCATCGCGCGCGTCTGGGACTGGCAGACAGGCCGTGAAATCGCGCGTTTTGCGGATCACACACTACCCGTCGCCAGCGCGTTCTTCACGCCGGATGATAGGCACCTGCTCACGACACAAGTCGACTTTGCTTCACACCAGGGGGGGCGCATCATCGTCTGGGACCTGCAGACCGGTGAACGGCATGCGGCTGTCGACGGCTATCGAGCGCTGGCCATGCACCAGGGACGCCGCCTGGTGGCGGGCTGCAATACCGAGGGACAACTCGGATTATGGACCTTGCCCGACCTGACGCCGCACGCATCGTGGCAGGGAAACCCGGGGCGTACTTACTGCGGCGCATTCACTCCCGATGGGCGCGGCCTGGTAATCGGCGGCACGGACGGGATCTGGCACTGGCAATTTGACAGCCTTGCGGTGACGGCCTTTCCGTCAGAGCACCTGTTCGGGACGCGGAGCCTGTGCTTCACCCCCGACGGACGACGGCTGATTTCAGCATTCGATAACGGCGTGACGCGCATTTGGAATGTGGCGGACCGAACCACGCAAAAGGTCGTAAATGAGTTGCATCGCCGGCTGTGGGTGGCGACGGTCTCGCCGGGCGGCGGCAAGTTCGCGATTGGCTGTGAAGACGGCTCCATTGTCGTGCGTGACGTTTCCGACGTACTGGAGGAACGACGGCAGATCTTCGGACCGCCGGACGATCCGGACTTCGACGCGGTCGCCGCAACGGTGGATGGGACGCGATTGGCCGTTGCCATTCATGATACACCCGTGATCACCATCCTCGATGCTCACTCTGGAGCGCGGCTCGCCACGGTGACATCCCCTGGGGGAGAGCCTGCATCATCCGTCGCGTTTGCCGCGGACGACCGGTCGATCTGGATGGCGGACCAGAACGGCGCGGTTCGACGGATCGACCTGGCGACCAATCAGTTGCTGGACTCGTGTCAGCTCCATGAACGTGAAATCGGCGTTCTGTTGGTTTCACCAGATGGCGGGTTTGTCGCCACCGCCGGTGGCGACCTGTGCTTCAAGGTGTGGCAACCGGCCGGTGGCCGGACCAGGATCGAGCGGCGCGCGCAACATGTGCACGACGCGCACTACCCCTTGGGATTCGCCGGCGAGCAAACCTCTGTCACGACCGAGGGGCTACGTGGTGGACTCCAATTCTGGGACATTGAGACAGGGCAGATCAAACAGAGCATTCCAACTCCTGCCCAGGTTGTCTCGATCGCCATTTCGCCGGACAAGCGCACGCTGGCAGCGTCGGTTGGTGACGTGCTCGTCCTGGATATTTCCACGGGTGAAGTGCTTGGAACGCTCCTGGGACATCGCGGGACCGTCGTGGGCCTGGCATTCTCCTCGGACGGCCGCACGCTGGCCGCGGCCACGCAGCGCGGCGAAATCCGCCTCTGGCACGTGCCGACGAGGCAACGCCTGTTCGATCTCGATTGGGGTGGAACGCGCCCCGTTCAACTCCTGACCTTCTCAGCCGATGGGCAACGTTTGATCTGTGCGGCCGATGGACACTCCGTCGTCGTGTGGGACGTTGCGGCGGGGGAGTAAGCCTGCCTCAATCTGCACAGACTCCGCGGAACCGATTCGCACCGGCTGCGTGACTTCGGTTGTCTCGCGCCTGCAAACTGCGAAGGCCCGTACTCTCGCGTCCGCGCCACATACGCCTCGCGCGATTCTCCATGCTTCGTTTGCCCCATGTCAGACATCGAGGAATTGCATCATGGCACATCGTCCCGCGACTCCTTCCACGCCGTCCCGACATCCGCAGCCAGGCGCGCGCCGCACCGGCCGAGCGCGAAAAGCGTCCAATTCCGTGCGATCGGCCCGGAGTTGTCTCGCACTCTTGGCGGTGATGGGAATCGCAGCGGCAACCCCGACGCATGGGGCCGACCGAACAGTGACAACCACGCTCGACGTGATTGACGCCGGCGACGGAGTCCTGTCCCTGCGGGAGGCCGTTCTTGCCGCCAACGCCGGCAACGGCGCACAGAACATCCTGCTCCCCGCCGGTACCTTTACGCTGACGCTGACCGGCGAGGGCGAAAATGCCGCGCTCACCGGCGATCTCGACCCGTCCGGCCGCATCAACATTGAATGCGCCGGGGACGGCGCCACGATCATCGACGGCAATCTGTCGGATCGCGTGTTTGACGTGTTGTCCGGCGCTCGCGTGACGCTGTCGGGGCTGACGATTCAGGGAGGACGTTGCGAAACCGGGGGCGGCGGCGTTTCCGTCTCCGACGCCCGGCTCGATGTTCTGGCGTGCAGCATCACTGGCAACGCGGGTCAGAATTCTGGCGGTGGTCTCTTGATCATCGACTCTGTCGTGAATCTCGAATCCACGACGATTGCCGGCAACTCGTTGTTCGGCAACAGCGTGCGCAAGGGCGCAGGCATCTATTGTGGCGGTTCGGACCTGACGGTCACTGCTTGCACGATCTCGGGAAACGACACCTTTCTCAATTCTTTCGATTTTGATCGAGGAGGCGGAATCGGTTCTCAATCCAGCGTCGTGACCATCCATGACAGCACACTCTCCGCGAACCGCGCCGTCCATGGGGCCGCCCTCTGGTCCGACGGGGGCGACGTGCTCATTCAGAACACTACGATTGCCGACAACAGGTCGCTGGGCAGCGCGGGGGGAGTCCTCAGCACCTTTGACGTGTCGCTTACACTACGGAACTGTCTCGTATCCGGGAATACGGCGGTCAACTCGTTCGGCGGCGGTCTGGTGGTGTCCGAGGACTCTTTTTCCCCTAACTGCACGCTTGAGGTCACCAACAGCACGTTTCGCGGCAACGTGGCAACCAACTTCAGCGCTGGAGGTCTGTTGGTCAACGTGCAAAATGCGACCATTCGCAATTGCACAATCACGGAGAATGCCGCCGCTGTCCAGGGTGGCGGCATCTTCAACGGCGGTCATCTGACAATCCGCGACAGCATCGTCGTGGACAACACGGCACCCGTCGGTGGCGATCTGTTCCTGGGCTCCTCAGGAACGGTGGACCTGATCAACAGCACGGTGGGGGACATTGCTCCGTAGCTCCGGACGAGCCGGGGGGGGCGACACGCGGTGAGCGCACCGAGTTTGGTGCGGAATCCCTGCTTCC
>CAZWGW010000633.1:0-4660 GCA_964633565.1 uncultured Planctomycetaceae bacterium | reverse complement strand
CAGCCACCCGTCGCGCTCCAATCCAGAATCCAATCGCAAATCCAATATCACTTCGCCCCAAGGCACACGAGCCGTCCATCCTCCAGGGACACAAAAACACGCCCCGCACCATCCACCGCCGTCCCCCCCTTCACCGCCTGCGCCGGCAGCCGCTCCACCCAGGCGTCGCCGCCGTCGCCGATGTTGATCGCCGCCAGGATCGGCTCGTCCGGCGTCCGCGCGGCGTGCCCCGTCACCAGCAGCCGCTCGCCGCTGATCACGAAGCTCGTGAACCGCCGCTCCGACCGGTCCTCCCACACCTTCTCCGGCGCCGGCACGTCCTTTCCGCGGCGGACCCAGCGCGCCGCCTCTTTCGGATCGCGCGGCACGCCCGCCGGCAGCGGCTTCTCCAGCGCGAGGTTCGTGAACTGGCTCCCCTCGTAGCTGGCGTCGTGACACAGCGTCCGGCCGTCCTCACACGTGTACTCCAGCGACAGGTATTTCCCGTACTCCGGATAGTACGGGTAAAACGCCGTGCGGAACTGCGACGCCACCCCCTCGATCGGCGTGTTGAGGCACGCGAGGGTCTGCAGGTCGTAGCGGGCCGTTTCGTATACGCCGCCGGCGAGGAACCGCAATTCGCCGCCCGCGATCGTCAGTTCACCCTGCAGGCTGATGCCGTTGCCGGACGTTTCCGACACCACGCCCGAAGTCGAGTTCTCGGCCTTGAGCTTTCCCGTGAGCGCATCGAGGGCAACGACGTACGTGCCGTCGTAATGCGTGATGCCGGCCGCGGCATAAACGGTCTCCTCGTTGACCACGACGCCCCCTGCGACCGGCCAGCGCGAGATCAGTTTGCCGAACACCGGAATGCGCCGCTCCTGCGGCGCCACGCGGTACGACCAGAGGAAGCGACCGGTCGCCGCCTCAAACGCATACACGCGGCCGTCCGCCGATCCGACGTAGACGCGATCGTGCGCGACGGCCGGCGGATAGTAGACTGCGCCGGACGTGTAGGCCTTCCACACCGGCTTGCCGCCGTCGCCAAACGCCTGGACGACGCCCGTCCGGTCGGCGACGAAGACCAGTCCGCCGGCCGTCACCGGCGCGGTGGGCATCTCGCCGGCGCACACGGTCGCCGTCCATTGCAATTGCACACTGTCCGGAACGCCGACATGGGCCACGTCGCTCCGCGCATTGTCGCCGCGATACGTCGGCCAGTCCCCCGGTTGAATCTTGAGCGGCCGCACATTGCCGGAGTCGCGCGACACGACCAGCCGGTCCGCCGCGTCGACCGCCGTTTCGCCGGCCGGCGCGAGGGCGACGTGGCCGTACAGCGACAACTGGCAGCCGCACATCCACGGACCCCAGTACAGGTGGCCGTTGGAGATGAGCACGCCGTCCTGGCACGGCGGCCGCATCGGGGCGATATGCCGGGCGGTGTTCGTCTCCGTCAGCACGCGCACGGTGCCGCCGCTCGCGCGGAAAAAGATGCTGTCCGCGCAGCCGGTCGCCCGCGTGCAGGCGCGCCGCGCGGGGAAGTTCGCCAGCACGCTGCCGGTCTGGTAGTCGAACTTGTAGCCGGTCGTGTTTTGCGGCCCGGCCGCATAGACCGCGTCATCGCGCAGCACGAGTTGCAGGTTGCCGGTCGGATTGGTCCACGCCAGCGACCCGTCGCGCGCGGAGGCGACGACCATCTGCTTCCGTTGCGGGCCGGCGAAGAACACGTACTCGTCGCTGCACTTCATGTAGCAACTCGTGGCGTAGCCGGTGATGTAGTGCTGCGCCCGTTCGTTGGGGCCGATCGCCTCCAGCAGCTCTTTGTCAGTATTGCGCCACAGGAGTTCACCCGTCGCGGCGTCGATGCAGGCCAGGAACTTCTCCGGGCAGAAGCAGAAGATGTGTTTCGAGTTCATGCAGACGGCCCGCGCGTCGAGAAACTCCTCGTCCCGGTAATGCCAGCGGACCTCTTTCGTGGCGAGGTCGAGCGCGACGAGCGTGCGGCCGTACCCGAACGCCGTCCGCGGGTCGTTATAGTCGTGCCCGTCCCACATCCCCCACGGCCAGTGCCCGAGGCCTGGGCGGTCGGACCGCAGCGTCTCGACGGCGACCTCGGGGTTGCCGACCAGCGCGTACAGCACGCCGTCGCGATGGGCCATCCACTTCCAGACGGGACCGTCGGTCAGTTCCTTCGGGATCGTGAACTCCTCGCGGATTTCGCCCGTGCGGCCGTCGAAGACCTTGCACGACTCGTGGTCCCCCATCAGCAGCGCGTCATCGGTGGCGACCATCGTGTTGCGATGGATCATGAAGCCCTTGGGGACTTCGCGCCGCCAGAGGATCGTGCCGTTGTAGGCGTTGATGCACAACAGCGTGTTGAGCCACTCGTTCTGGTTGGCCTTGTGGGCGATGTGCCCCATCACCTTGTAGAGGCGTCCGCCGGCCGCGACGGTCTGCTCGGGCATCGGGCTGAACGTCGGCTCGGCGAGGAACTGCGTCCGGAACTCGCCGCGGACGAGCTGATCCTGCGACTGCGGGTTGTTGTCGGGACCGTGGAACGGGTGCGACCAGTCGTCGATCCCTTCCGGGACCGGCTTGGGGAGTTTGCGCTCGCCGATCCAGGCGGTCGCCTTCGGCCGCAGCGCCCGCAGCAGCTCGGCCTCATTGACGCGACCGGCCGAAGGCGCGACGCGGATGGCGTCCGCCACGTTGTCGGCGAGGTGGATGGACGTCAGCGGCCCGGCGTCGGCGAAGAGGCGCGTGCCGAGCAGGCCGGCTTCCCCGGCGGCAGCCCGCACGGCGGCGACCTGCTTGTCATCGGCCGACTGGAAGTAGATGAGCAGCTCGGAGCCTTTGGCGAGATCGACCAGTTCCGCAGCGCCGCCGGCCGGCAGATCCAGGACGGCGACGATGCCCCGGCCGGAGTCGATGTCGTTCCGCCACTCATCAGCAGCCGGCGCGGCCGACACGAGGGGGCCGCAGAAGATGACGGTGAAAAACAGACAACTCGTGAGCCGCTGCGTCGTCTTCATGTGCTGAACTCCGCTGAACGTCGTGAGGGAATCCCGGTCGCTTCCGGTTGCGCATCAGGCTACCCGAATCCGCGCCGCGCCGCCACAACCGGCCACTCCGGCCCTCCGTTCCCATCGCCGTGAGCGAGGTCCGGCAGTGGTCGACACGACGGGCAGCGCGGCGGCAGACGGCGCCGGCCGCCGCGACGTGGTCACCAGTCTGGATGCGTCAGTCGGCGCCTGATGTCCAGCCTCCGAGACGGCTTGCGTTCCAGTTGCCGGTCTGCTGCGACTTATTTAGAATGAGACGTCTTCATTTATAAGCGACATAGTATGATTCATGTTGTCGCTGGGAGGTAAGACGGTGTCGAGCAGGACCAGTATTCGGCCACCTGCAGGCGCGGCGACAACCAGCGTCGCGGACCACAACGGCGCCGCCGGTCCGGACGCGGGCGGCGACCGGTCGACCGGCGCCGCAGTCGGGGCGGTGACGGTGATCGAGGCGCGGTCGGGCTGGCGGGCCGTCGATGTCGGCGAGTTGTACGCCTACCGCGACCTGCTTTGGTTCCTGACGTGGCGGAGCATCAGGGCGCGTTACGCGCAGAGTGCGCTGGGGATCGGCTGGGCGGTGATCCAGCCGCTGTTTCAGATGCTGGTGTTCACGGTGATCTTCGGTCACCTCGCGGGCCTGCAGGGGGAAGGCGGCCGCCCGTACTCGCTGTTCACGTTCGTGGCGCTGATCGTGTGGACGTATTTTTCGGGGGCGCTGACGGACGGCGCGGGCAGCCTGGTGTCCCATACAAACATGATCAGCAAGGTGTATTTCCCGCGGCTGGTGCTGCCGCTGTCGGCGGTGATCTCAAAACTGGTCGATTTCAGTATTGCGCTGTTGCTGCTGGTGGCGCTGATGCTGGGGTGGTACCACACGGCACCGACCTGGAACGTGCTGTGGCTGCCGCTGCTGGTGGCGGCGATGGTCGTGGCGGCGGCCGGTCCGGCGGTCTGGCTGACGGCCCTCGCCGTGCAATACCGCGACGTGAAGCACGCGCTTCCGTTCCTGGTGCAACTGATGATGTACGCCTCACCCGTGATCTACGCGACGGAGCGCCTGCCGGAGCGGTTCGACCTCGGACGGCTGAGCGCGGCGCTGTCGGGCGTGGAAATCGCGCCGCGGCTGGTGTATGCGATCAATCCCATGGTCGGGGTCATCGAAGGCATGCGGGCCGCCTTTCTCGGGACGCGGCCGATGCCGTGGGACTACCTGGCGATCGGGACGACGACGGCGTTATGGCTGGCGGCGACGGGCTGTTTGTACTTCCGGAACAGGGAACGGCTGTTTGCCGATGTGGCGTAGGGAGCGCGGTGGAGTCGTGCGCCGGCATGGCCCTGTGCAGAATGGTGAGTGGTGGCATCATGGCGCGTCCGGCGATCTCCGTCGAGAACCTGTCGAAAATGTACCGGATCGGCCTCGCGGAGCAGATTCCGGACACGCTGCTGGACGCGGCAAGGGTCTGGGTCGGCGCGCCGTGGCGGAACCTGCAGGGTCTCAGGAGACTCAACACCTATGTTACGGGGACCGCCGGCCCGTCACGACTCGAGACAGGCGATGAACCTGACACGCTGTGGGCGCTGCGGGACGTGTCGTTCGACGTGGCCGAGGGAGAAGTCGT
>CAZWGW010000632.1:0-4665 GCA_964633565.1 uncultured Planctomycetaceae bacterium | reverse complement strand
TTCGCGGCCCGTTTGCGGGGCGCAATATGTCTGCAATCAATTCATCTATTCCCCCCGGCACCGCGAGCGGCGGCCGCCCGACTTCAACCGTGTGCAGGCCGGCTGTCCTCTGCGCTGCGTGCAATACCGAATCGGCCACGAGCAGTTCCCGTTCGATCAGCGAGGGTTCGAATGGTGGTTGGCGGAGATGGAAACGCGCTTCCTGCTGGCCGGTCGGGAAACCTTCGCGATACCGCGCTACGACAAACATGATGCGGTCCTGGCGACCGTCGATCACATCGACGTGCTGAAGTTTGTTTCGCGCCCCGGGATGCAGGATCGGCAGTCGCCGGTGTCCACAGGGCAAGAACTGGCGATTGATTCCCGGAATCCGGTGCCGTTGCGATAAGCCGTCGTTCCTCAGCCGCATCCGGCACGGGATGACGCCGATGGAGTTCGAATTGCAGACGATCCTGGCTCATGACCGCATCCGCCCGCGTGAGACGATTGCTCCCGCCGGGCAAGACGCCGATCCGGCATCGGGCCGGATGCTGTCAGGTGTTCTTCAGGCCACGGCCGTGACCGTCCGCATTGATCCGGGAATCATCGCGGGCTGGCTGCCGCGCGAAGTCTGGTTTCCGGAACCGCGGCCGAATCTGTACCCGCTCATGATCCTCTGGGGCGCGCAGCAGGATGTGTGTTCCTTTCCCGGCGGTGGAAGTTGGTCAATTCCGTGGCGATTGAACTACTCCGAGATCATCACGGCCGTCCCCGGGCTGCGTCTGGCGCCCCACGCCGGTGTTTCGTGCGCCGGCCCGGTGACGTATCTGCCGCGGCTGTACATGAACTCGTGGCGAGCCGCGCTCCTGGGACGCGCGGTGTACGGATTCCGGAAAGCGTTTGCGCGAATTGAGCACTCTCCCCGCATGTTCTGCGCGGCCAACCGACACGGGGAGCATCTGCTCAGCGCGACGATTGATGAACGGCGCGGCGGCCAATCGGATGCACCTCCACAGGCGCGGCACGCGGACCAGCCGGCGTTGTTCCACGAACCCGTGGCGCTGGACGCCGCCGGCCGATTGATGCTGGCCCGCTTCGATTGGGGCCAATCCAACGTGGCCGTCCGATCGGTCTCGGTCGACATCGACGTACGGCCGCGCCTGCTTTCGTACCTGCCCGCGATCCGCCAGTCGTTCCGCGGCTTCGACCAGGAGCGCGACGGCGCGTTCCAGTTTTCGGCGCCGTGGACATTGAGGCGACTGGCCTGAATCGCGGTCAATCCAGGAATGCGACGCATGTCAGCAGTGGTGGTGGATGAAGTCGATGAAACAGAACGAAACGCCGGGGATGACGCCCCTGTCCATCAGCCGGCGCTTGCGTGCGATCTCTGCCAGAACTCGGACTTCGAGTTGATCGGCACCAAGGATCGTCGCGGCCGCCCGTTACGGACGTGCGTGTGCCGGACCTGCGGGCTGGTCTCCCATGCCACGATCCCTTCCCAGCCGGAACTGGACGAGTTTTACCGGGAACAGTATCGGTGGGAACTGCACGGTCGGCCGCAGCCGTCCGCGTACCAGGTCCTGCGGGACTGGCGTCGCGCTCGGGCGATCCTCGGGCCGATCCTGCCGTTCCTGCAGCCGGGCGATCGGATCCTGGACGTCGGTGCCGGGACCGGTTGCATCGCCCGGCAACTGGAATTGTTGGGGTACGAGACACGCGGGATCGAACCGTCGCCGTGGTACGCGCGGTTCGCCCGACAGCAACTCGATGCCCCGGTCTCCAACGGGACGCTGGACGCCGTGACGGCGGCGGCTGAGTACGACGTCGTGCTGCTGATTCATGTGTTGGAACACCTGCGTTCCCCGGCGGAGACGCTCCGCCGGATCCACGGCTGGCTGCGGCCCAGCGGGCGGCTGGTCATCGATGTGCCAAACCTGGCCACGCCACACGCCAGCCGTTCCCGGCTGTTCCATTTCTCCCACATCTTCAACTTCACCCACGTCACGCTTGAGGGGCTGGTCCGGCGCTGCGGATTCCGATTGATCCAGCGCCTGACGGGCGCGGAGGACCCTAATCTGCGCATCGTCCTGGAAAAGTCCGACGAATGGTCGTCGACGATCCCCGCGGGAGGTTACGCCGCGACGATGGACGCCCTGCATCGCTCTCATCCCGCGCGATACTACGCACGCTGGACTTACTACCGGGAACGCGTGATCGGAGCGATCGGGCGGACGCAGGACCGGATGGCGGCACGCGTCCGCTTGAGACGCCTGAGAAACCGGTTGCAGCACCCCCGTTCCGTTCATTCTGCAGAGAACTGCCATCGATGAAATTGCCGGCACGACAACGACTCATTGCCTGGCGACAGGTCCGGGAGAGCCTGCGATTCGGTCTGCCGCTCGCCTGGGCGTCGAACCGGCGGCTCTGCATCGCGCTGCTCGTCGCATCACTGGCGTCAGCCGTCGCCGGACCCCTGCTCGTACTGGCGCTCGGAGCGGCCGTCAGCGAGATTCAGTCGACGTTGGACTCCAGAACATCCGACGCCGGCGACCTGGCCCCCTGGATCGCAATCGCCGCAGTGCTGAGCCTGCTGGTGGCAACGACGGACGAAATCCGGCGGTACGTGCGTCGCCGACTGGAGGACGAGATCCAGTTGCGCGTCGATTGCCGCCTGATCTGGCACATCGCCGGGCTGAACGTCTCCACCCTGGAAGATCCGGCCACCCAGGATGCGCTGCAACGCGCGACGCTGAACCCCGGACGCTCGGTCCTCGCCCTGCTGCTGGGGATCATCGACTCCGTGTCCTCGGGGTTCCAGACGCTGGTGTACCTCGCCCTGCTGCTCTGGATTGAACCCTTCTGGTCGCTGCTGCTGCTCGGGGCCGCATTGCCGCACCTGGCCACCCGCTGGTATGTCGCCCGCGCCACGCACGAGACATTCCGCAATCGGACAACCGCAAAGCGCTGGGGCGCTTATTATCGCGAGATCCTCCAGAACCACCGCTTCATTCCGGAAATCAAGGTCATGCGCCTGGCGCCGCTGCTGGCGAGGCGATTTGAGGGGTCGGTCACCGCGGTGCTCAAGGCCAGCCGCCGGATCTACCGCATGCAGGCCGTGACACACCTGGTGTCCACGTCGATTTCGGTCGCGGCTGTCCTGGTCATCCTGTGCATGGTGGGCCAGCGCGCGATCGCGCGGGAGATTGCGCTGGGTTCGTTTGTGGCGTACTGGACGGCGGCCTGGCGGATGCGGGCCGTGATCGGACATCTCTCCGACGCGGTCTCGATGACGCTGGACGCCCATTTTGAACTGGTCAATATCCGGGAAGTGCTGAGCCTGCAGCCGATGGCGCCCGTCGCGGGCGCCGTGAGCAGGCCGCTGCGGGGACGCATCGAGCTGCGCAACCTGACGTTCCACTATCCGGCATCGGACGTGCCCGCGATTGACGGTGTGTCCGCGATTATCGAACCCGGAGAATGCGTCGCGCTCGTCGGTCCCAACGGCGCGGGTAAGACCACGCTGGCAAAACTGATTGCACGGCTCTACGAACCGTCGTGCGGCCGTGTGCTGATCGACGACGTTGACGTGGGCGACTGGGACCTTACCGACCTGCACCGTCAGATGTCGGTCGTGTTTCAGGACCCCGCGCGGTTTGAGGCGACGGCCGCCGAGAACATCGCGTTCGGAGACTGGGAGCGGCTGCTGTCCGCCCCGGGCCTCGTGCGGGACGTCGCCCGGCGCACCGGCTTCCACGACAGCATCGAGGAATTGCCCGAAGGATACGACACGCATATCGGGCGGCAATTCGGCCGGGTGGACCTGTCCGGGGGGCAATGGCGACAACTGGCCGTTACCCGCGGACTGGCGAACGACCCGGCGCTGATCATCCTCGACGAGCCGACCGCCAATCTCGACGCGTGTGCCGAAGAGCGGTTTTTTCGGTCGATCCGCGAAATGCTGGCGGGCCGCACGTCGATCCTGATCTCGCACCGCTTCTCGACTTTGCGGCTCGCGGACCGGTTGCTCGTCCTCGACGGCGGCCGGCTGGTCGAGCAGGGGTCCCACGACGAACTCGTGCGGAGGAACGGACTGTATGCCTCGATGTACCGTGCATTCTCGGCCCGTTTGACCGGCGATCGCGAAAGCCACTCGGAAGCGGCATGAACCTTGATCTGGCGACCCGTAGCGATCGTCGCGGCGAGCCGCCGGCCGTCGTGGATCGTCCCAATTTGCCGTTGTCAGGTCGGCGCATCGGCATCGTGCTGCCGAACTGGATCGGCGACGTCGTCATGGCGACCCCGGCGCTCCGCGCGCTGCGCCGGCATTTCGCTGACACGGAACTGATCGGCATCATGAATCCCACGGCCGCCGAGGTCCTGGCCGGCACGATCTTCGTCGACGATGTCGTGCTGTACCAGCGCCGCTCCCTGGCGCAGGATCTGGGACTGCTTTCCGCCGCCCGGCGTCTTCGCCGGCGCGGCCTCGACGGACTGCTGCTGTTCACCAATTCGTTTTCGAGCGCCTTGCTGGGCTGGCTGTCGCGTGCACGTCAGCGAGTCGGTTACGCCCGATACGGCCGTGGACCGTTGCTGACCGCGACGTTGCAGCCGCCACGATGCGGCGCCAGACTGGTCCCCATCCCGGCGGTGGACTACTACCTGAACCTGGCGCACGCCGTCGGATGT
>CAZWGW010000631.1:0-4668 GCA_964633565.1 uncultured Planctomycetaceae bacterium | reverse complement strand
GTTCCCCTCATCCGGCCTTCGGCCACCTTCTCCCCGCTCGTGTGCGCAGCACAAACAGACGCGGTCTGCGGGGAGAAGGACGCCAAACCGCCGCTACCACCAATCAACGGATGCACCCGCGCGAACAGCGCTTCGTGGTTCCTGCCAGTTCCCTGATACAATGCCCTCATGTCACCGCGCCCCGCAAACCGCTGCTGGTCAACCTGGCGTGGGCTGCGGCGCTGTCCCTGATGCTGGCCGTTGCGTACGTGGCGAGTTACCCGGTCGCCGTGCGGTACACGCAGCAGTTCGACATCGTCGCATACCGCCCGGTGCAATACCTTGTCGACCACACACGTCTACGAGGCCCGATCCGCTGGTGGGCTGACAAGTGCGGCACGGAATACGAGGTGGTCGTGGCCTCCGATTGGAGAGCGTATCTTGCCGACCCATCACTCTCCGCCGGCACGCCTTAGTGGCCGACGGGTTCGACCGGTACCATCACAGATCGACCCCACTACTGAGGAATTCGACCGATGGCCGGACCCGGCGCGGAAATCTGCCCGAATTGCGGACAGCCGTTCGATGCCGCGGACGGACTCCTGCTCTGGGACGATCGGCGGTATTGCCGGCCGTGCGTCGAAGCCGCTTCTCCCGAACTGGCGCGATTGGCCGCGGCCGGCGCGCCATTGGAGGATCGGCTCGAGTTTCAGCCGCGCGTCGTGCTGCGGGCCGTGCGGAACACCGCCTGGGCCTATCTGCTGCTGGCCCTCGTCGGTGATTGCGCGCTTGCCGTTGCGAAGGTCGTGTTCCGCAACGTGCATTATTCGGCGTGGGAACATGCCGGCATCGTCGCGGTATTCACCGTCGTCGCGTTCGCATTGGCGCTGCCGTCCGTGTTGTGGGCGGTCTGGAAGCAGTTACCCCAGACGTTGTCGGTCCACGGTGGAGAATTGCACCTCAAACGTCGCTTTGACACACGCCGCTTTCCATTGATCGGCACGGAATGGAAAGTGGCCCTGAGTCGCGGTTGGGCGGGTCGAATCCCGCCGGCAAATCAACTCGGGGTCCCGAAGCGAACCGCCCTCGTGCTGCATGTCCCCTTGCAGAATGCCTGGAGCTGGACCGGACTGAAAGGCACGATTGTCTCCTGCGTCAACAACGACCAGCGGGCCGTATGGGTTGCGTTTCTGAGGCTGGCCGGAATCCCGGAGATTCTGTAGCCCGCCGCTGCGTCTGCCCGCAGATGAACAAGGGCCGCCTGGCACACGACCAGACGACCCCTGTGCGAAGCAGACTGGCGTACCTCCAGCGCCTCAGCACTCCGACCATACTACCGGCAGATTCGATCCACGCCAATATCCGTCGCAATTCCAGCCGTATTGTCTGAGGCATCCGGACGACGAGGGACGAGGGAAGTTTCGAGATCGCACGGATTGGAAATCAGTGCTACGGACACAAAGATGACGCACGCTTGCGTTCCGCCGCGCGGGGGGCGATGGTATGGGTCACGCCCCAGTGCCGCGCGGCCGGGGATACAGTGACGTGCCGATCTCTTCACGGAGTCCCCCCCGATGTCTGCTGCCTGGCGCTTGTCCGGTTGTCTGCTGACCCTGCTGGCCCTCACCGCGAGCGATGCCGCCGCGCAGGGACGCAGGACGCAGCGCGTCCCCCTGCGGCCCGCTCCCGTGAATCCGCAGGAGGAAGTCAAGAAGCAGGCCGACGCCGCTTATCGCAGCGGCGATTATCCGCGGGCGATCGAACTCGCGGGGCAGGCGATCGCGGCCAACGCCGCCGACCACGTCGCGTATTACCTGCGGGGGAGCGCCCGCGTGGAACTCGGCATCCAGCAGCGGGACGCAAAGCAGCTCCGCGACGGCATCGCCGACGCCCGCGAGGCGATCCGCATCGAGGGGCGGAACAACGTCGACTACTACCTGCCGTACCTGTACGGCATGCTGAACCTGGCGTCGATCGAAGAGAAGCCGGCCCATGCCGAAGCGGCGCGCGACGTCGCGACCAGGCTCCTGGCGATGTCGCAGCCGACGCCGCAGAAGAAGGCCAACGTCGCCTATCAGCGGGCGCTGATCCAGTTGCAGCTTGGCGACCGCGCCGCGGCCATGGCCGACCTGGTCAACGCCACCAATTACGATCCAAAACACTCAGCGGCGCGCCTCCTGCGTTGCGACCTGCTGGCGCAGTCCGGCAACCTGGAGGACGCCGAGGCGGCCTTCAAGGAGGCCGTCACCGTGCTGGCGGACCAACCGATGGCGTTCAACAACCGCGGCATGTTCTACCAGTCGCTGGGACGCGTGCCGGAAGCGGTCGCCGATTTCGACCGTGCCGTGCAGCTCGATCCGCAGTTCGCCGTCGGATATACCAACCGCGGTTTCGCCCGCCTCGAGTTCGGGGACCCGGCGGGCGCCATCCCGGACTTCACGAAGTCGCTCGAAGTCTCGCCCGGCCAGGTCGGGACGCACAGCCTGCGCGGCACGGCGCGGCTGCAGGTTGGCGACGTGAAGGGGGCGATCGAGGACTACGAAGCGGCGGTGCAGTTCGACCCCCGCAACCCGCCGCTGCACGCCGACGTCGGCTTCGCCCGGTTCTTCGCAAAGCAGTACGACCAGGCGCTGGCGGCGTTCGACAAGGCGGTCGAACTGGACCCGCAGGCGAAGTTCCTCGACCCGTGGCGCGTGGCGGCGCTGCTGCTGTCCGACAAGCAGGCCCAGGCCGACACGGACTTCGCCGAGGTGGTCAAGAAGGAACCTGCCGACCGGATGTGGACGGATGCGCTGGTGCTGCTGCTGCTGGGAAAGGTGACGGACAGCGACGTGCTGGGGGCGATCAGCACCGGCGACGCGACGCAGGCCGGGAACCAGAAGTGCGAGGCGTTTTACTTCATCGGCCTGCGGTGGGAACTGCAGGGGAAGCCGGCCGACGCCGAGGCGTATTACCGGCAGGCGCTGGAGACGAAGGCGCGGCCGCTGTCGGCGTACCGCGGGGCGCAGTTCGCGGTGAAGGAGTTCGGGAGCCGCGCGGGAGGGGAGTAACGAGCGCACGCCGATGTCGAATTGACAAGAGTCAGACCGAAAGATTGATGACAGGAAAATAGACCAGGCAGCCAAGGACCTTCAGTATTTTCCTGTCCTCGATTTTCCTGTCGGCCTTTCGGCGGTCGGCAGCGCGTCAATCGACCTGGGCCCCCCGCGCCACCACCACGCTCGCCTGCCCGATCCGCGTGAAGTTGGCGCTCAGGAACACCTTGTTCGTCGTCGGCTGCGGCGCGCCGCAAACGACGTTCAGGTTGCATTCCGGGTCGGGCCGGCTGCAGTTGAGCGTGAACGGCAGGCAGCCGTGCTTGAGCGCCAGGAGCGAGGCCGCGATCTGCAGTGCGCCGTCGCCGGCGCCGGTGTTGCCGAGAAAGCCCTTCAGTCCCACGACCGGCACTTTCGATCCATACGCCCCGAACACGTCGTGGATGGCCCGCGCCTCCTCCAGGTCGGACAGCCGCCCGCCCAGGCCGTGCGCGTTGATGTGTCCGACCTCTTCCGGCTGGATGCCGGCCGCGTGCAGCGCGGAACGCATCGCGTTGGCCAGCGCCTGGCGGATGTTCGGCTTGCCCGTCTTGTCGGCGACGCACGAGGTGCCTGCTCCGAGGAAGGTCCCCAGAATGGACGCCCCGCGGCCCTGCGCGTGCTGCTCGTTTTCCATGATCAGGGTGCACGAGCCTTCGCCGAGCGCCGTGCCGCAGCGCGTCACGTCGAACGGCCGCACGCAGGTGAGCGGGTCGTCGGTCTCGCTGGCGAAGTCGTGCCAGAGCAGGGTGTGAATCGCCTTGACGGGATGGACACGAGCGCCGGTTGCGCCGGTGATCATCACGTCGGCCCAGCCGCGGGTGATGATCGACGCCGCTTCCCGGACCGCGAGGTTGGCGGAGGCGTCTTCGAGCGTGAGCGAATTGTTGGGACCGTGTGCGTCGGCAAAAATCCCGATGTGGCAGGCCGGCATGTTGGGCAGGTACTTGAGCAGCCACAGCGGCTCCATGTCCCCCAGGCCCGCGTCCCCCCACTTCGAGAACTGGAAGTGATGCTGCGCGTCGAGACACGCCTGATTCGGGTGCGTCAACGTGTCGGGGGGAGTCAGCATCAGGTTCGCCCCGAACTCGACGCCGATCCGGTCATGGTTGAGCGTATCGAGCGGGAGCGCGGCGTCGTCCATCGCCAGCGCCGCGGAGGCGACCCCGAGCTGGATGTCGCGGCACATCACCTTGATGCTCTTCCGCTGCGCCTTGAGGTAGATTTTCTTCGCCGTTTCCTCGGAGAAGTCCTTGATCTCCGCACCGACGCCGCCGGGAATGATCGAACAGTCGAATAGCTCGACGCGGGAAATGCCGGACTTGCCGGAGGCGAGGCTGTTCCAGAAGGAGTCCCGGCCGATGCCGATGGGGCTGATGATCCCCAGGCCGGTGAACACGACCCGTCGCGGCTTGTCCGGTTCGCTGCTCATTTGCCAATCACCAGGCAGGCGTTGTGGCCGCCGAAACCGAAGCTGTTCTTGAGCACCCGGCGGAGCGTCATCCGCCGCGGCTCGTGCGGCACATAGTCGAGGTCGCACTCGGGTTCGGGGGTGTCGAGATTGATCGTGGGGGGGGCGACCTGGTCGTTCAGCGCCAGCACCGAGATAACGAAC
>CAZWGW010000630.1:0-4687 GCA_964633565.1 uncultured Planctomycetaceae bacterium | reverse complement strand
TGTCGGTGCTGGACGGCTGGTGGGCCGAGGCATACGACGGGCTCAACGGCTTCGCCATCGGGAATGGGCGGACGCATTCGAATCTGGATGTTCATGACCGGAAGGACGGGGACGATTTGTTCCGGGCGTTGTTGGAGGAAGTGATTCCGCTGTACTACCAGCGGGACCGGGATGGATTGCCACGCGGGTGGATCAAGCGGATGAAGAGAACGATCCGGACGCTCGGCTGGCGGTTCAACGCCGACCGCATGGTGATGGACTACGTCCGCGAGTGCTACATCCCCGCGGCCGGCAGCCTCTCATGCGACATGACGATCATGCCCTGAGGGGAAAGGATTTCAAAATGTCCGTGTCTCGCGCCTTCGCGAGCGCGCGAGGACTGGCGAATTGCAAATTGCAAATTTGCATTTTGCAATTCGCAATTTGCAATTTGCAATCCGCTTTTGTCGCCGGTCCACCTCCGGGAGCTGCAGCGCCCAGGGACTCGACGGAGCGGCTCTACGACGGCCGCACGCTGGCGGAGTGGCGGGCGCGGATCCCCAACCTCAACTTCACCGACCCGGACATCGGTTCGGTCGTTCCCGGCCTGCTCGCCATTGTGCAGGACACCCGCGCTCCCTGGTTCAGCCGGCGGCAAGCGGCGATCACTCTGGGCCGCATCGGACAGCGGGCACAGGCCGCGGTCCCCGTGCTGATCTCACTGCTCGATGAGCCGGCCGACGTACCGGAACACTCGGCCCGCTTGTGGGCGATCAAGGCCCTCTCGCTCTTTGGTCCGCTGGCTGCCGACGCCGCTCCGCGGCTGATTGCCGTTTTGAACGATGACCGCGCTCCGGAACTGGACCGACTCAGTTCCATCGAGGCCCTGGGGCGCATCGGCCCCGCGCAGCCCGACGTCCTCCCCGCGATCATCGCCACGCTGGAAACGACCCCGGTTCGCAGCGACGACGCAGGACGGGAGGCGGATCTCGAACGCCGTGTGGCGGCCGCGGAAATCCTCGAACTGTTCAAGGGGCACGCCGCACCGGCCGTCCCGGCACTGATCCGCGCCACCCTCTCCGACGCGGTCCTGTTGCGGCGCGCCGCCGCCAACACGCTGGGGGTCATCGGCCCCTCCGCGGAACCCGCCGTGCCCACCCTCGTCGACCTGGTGCTGTTTGACGAACACGAAGAGGTCCGCGACCTCGCGGCCGCTGCATTGGGAAAGATCGGCCCGGCGGCCGAAGGCTCGCTCGCGCAATTGCTGGCCGACGAAGACGTGGGCGTCCGCCGCCGGGCGGCGTCCGCGCTGGGCCAACTGTCGGACGCGGCCCCGACGACCGTTTCCGCATTGCAGGCCGCGGCTGGCGACGATTCGCCGGCGGTGCGGATGGCCTCGTTGACCGCCCTGTGGAAACTCACGCAGGACGCTGCTTGCATCCTGTCGGCCGTCATTGACGAAGTGTCGCACGAAGAGCGTGAAGTCCGCATGGGAGCCGTCAGACTGCTCGAATTGATGGGTCCGGCGGCAAGGACGGGGATTGAGCGGCTGAACGGGCTCGCGGAGCAGGGAAGTCCTGCTGTGCGGCAGGCGGCGCGCCGGGCCCTGCGCGCGATCGAAGCCCCGGCGCCGTAGCGCTGTGGTTCCACGGACGGAGTTTGTCGCACGATGCAGGGTCCGGGCCTACAATGCCGTCAGCCGAACGATCGCTTGCACCGGTGAACCAGGAAGCGGATGAGCGGCTGTCCGAGGTGTCGGCCCACTCAGCGGGCTCACGCCCGCCACTCGCCGTCGACAGACTCAAGTGGATCATCGCCGATGAAGGGACCTGGATTGCGTGAGAATCTCGATGTGCGCCGCACGTGGCGCTGTCCGCGCTGCAGCCGGGAGCGGCGCGCGGCAGCCGTCGTGACGTCCCTGACCTGCGGTTGCGCGCCGGACAATCCCCGCATGCAACTTGTGGAATCGCAACGCCGCGTCCGCCCGGTACCCAAGCCGCTCGATCTCGTCCTGAACATCGATCTCGACGAGCCCGACGACGATTCCGGCGACACATCGTCCGACACGGTCCCGATCGAAACGGATCCCGCACAGTCGACGGTCGACGATTCAGCAGGACGCCGGCGCCGCGACGGAGACCGCCAGGCGGCGTCCTCCCGCCAGCCTCCTCCCCCCGCGTCCGAAGACGCGGCCGAGGCCGCGACCGAGGCCGCAGGCACCGAATCGGCTGCCGTCGGGCAGACTACAACTGAAGACGCGTCCATGGATGACCCTGACGAGTTTGGATTCGGTCTCGCGGACGTCCCTGCGCCCCCCGTCCCCGAAGACCGGGGAGCCTGACCGATGCCGACGCATGAATACTCCCGCTGGGACGGTTCGCAGCAGTTCTCGCCGCAGTCCGCGGATGAACTGTTCGATGAGCTTTCCCAATACATGCTGGACTACGGCGAGGACCTGCTTGACAACCTGGAACAGTGGCAGGAGGAACATCCGGACGTCGTCGACATGCTCATCAAGCGCGGCTACGTTGAGCGCGACAGGGAAGGGAAGTTCCGGGTCACCCCGCAGGGCGTCCGCCGCGTCGAGAACAAGGCACTCGAAACGCTGTTTGACGTGCGGGGCAAGGACAAACTCGGCCGGCACGACACCGACTTTCGCGGCGCCGGCCAGACGCTGCACGAAGAGTCGAAGCCCTACGAGTTCGGCGACCCCGTCAGCAACCTGAACCTGCACGAAACGCTCAAGAACGCGCTTCAGCGGAGAGCTGAGAGCGAAGAGTGGCGGTCGGACGTCGGACGTCGGAGACCAGCCACGGACGACGGACGACGGACGACGGACCATTCACCACTTGCCGCCCACCACTCACCAGTCACAATTTCCGAGGACGACCTCGTCGTCTACGACACCGAATTCCAGACCGCCTGCGCCACGGTGGTGCTGCTCGACATGTCGGGGAGCATGGCGCGGTACGGCAAGTTCGGCGCGGCCAAGCGGGTCGCTCTGGCGCTCCAGGCGCTGGTCCGCAGCCGGTATCAGCAGGACTGGCTGCAGGTGGTCGGCTTCTATACGTATGCCACGCCGCTGGGCGAGCGCGACCTGTTGTACGCGGCGCCGAAACCGGTGAGCATTTTTGATTCGCGGGTGCGGATGCGGATCGACCTCGATCATCCCCCGCGGCGCGTCCCCGAACACTTCACGAACATCCACGCCGGTCTGCAGTTTGCGCGGCGTCTGTTGCGGAAGCAGCCGGCGGCGAACCGGCAGATCATCATCGTCACCGACGGGGAACCGACGGCCCACGTCGAGGGGCGGCAACTGGTGCTCATTTATCCCCCTGCCGAGAAGACCGCCCGCATCACGCTGACCGAGGCGAAGCGCTGCGCGGACGAAGGCATCCACATCTCCAGCTTTGCGCTGATCGAGGACTACTTCTATCTCGGACTGGTGAATTTCGTGGAACAACTGGCCCAGGTGACCGGCGGCATCAGCGCCACCTGCACGGCCGGCGACATGGGCAACATGGTCGTCCAGAGCTTCGTCGGCGGGCGCCGCAAGCGTTCGCGGCTGTAATCGCAACGGTGATGGGAACTCAGAACGATGCAATTCCATCTCGCCCTCACGATCGACCGTCCGCGCGACGAGGTCTGGCGCGCCTTCGCCAATCGTGACAACCTCAAGAAATGGCAGACGTCGCTCGCCACCCTGCAGCCCCTGAACGGAACGCCCGGGCAGGTCGGCGCCAGCGCACGGATGGTGTATGAGGAGGGGGGGCATCGACTGGAATTGCAGGAGACCGTCACGGTCCGCCGCGAACCGGAGGAGTTCGCCGGAGAGTATGACGGCGCTCACGCCCGCAACACGCTCGTCCACCGCTTCACGCCCCTGGACGGGGAGCGCACGCGCTGGGATGTCGAAGCCGCGTTTCAATTCAAGGGGGCGGCGAAGTTCCTGGCGCCGATGTACCGCGGCCGTATCGAGCAGAGATTGCGCGCGGAAACCGAACGGTTCAAGTCCCTGCTCGAAGCCGGCGGATTGTCGATCTGACAGTGGACGGGTGGCCGGGGCTCAAACCAGCCCCCGGTCCAGATCCTGGCAATCGAAGGCAGATGTTCGACTGCCAACGACTCAACGCGCCACCGCCCCGGCAGCATCTGCGTTTCGCTGCATTTCAAATGATGCAGAATTCACGAATTGCGGACCCTTCTCCCGGCTGATAGCATGGCGCTGACGTCGGCCGTTCGGCCCGCCGACCGAACTGCTCCCCGTTGGGCCGGTTGAGGAACCCTTGCGTATGGACGGGCACCGCAGTCCCTTCCACACCGCGCTGCCGTTGGGCACGTGGTTCGCCACGCGCGTGCGGCTCAGCATCTGGTTCCCGATCATCGCGCTGATCTTCTGCGTCAACCTGAAGTCCGTCCAGTTGGGACTTCTCGTGACGGTGCTGCTGCTGCTCAGCGTCCTGATTCACGAGTTCTTTCACGTGTTTGCCGCCCGGGCGACGGGAGGGTCGGCGGATGAAATCCTGATCTGGCCGGCGGGCGGACTGGCGTTTACCCGTCCGGCCAGCGGCTTTCGTTCGGAGTTTCTCACGTCGGCCGCGGGACCACTGTCCAACCTGCTGCTGTGCATTGCCACGTTTCCGGTGGTCTTCAAACTGGAGTTTCCCCCCGGCACGTTTCATCCGTTCGTATTGCCGGCCGTCGAGTT
>CAZWGW010000629.1:0-4688 GCA_964633565.1 uncultured Planctomycetaceae bacterium | reverse complement strand
ACACGACGAGGCTGAGCCATTGGCAGGACGATCAGTTCTACGCCCGCGCGCCGACGAGCCTGACGTACGACTGGCTCCTGCAATTCGACACCAGCAACGGCGCGCATGCAGGTTCGTTTGTGCTGCGGCACATCGGCTACGACGCTGCCGATGGTCCACAGATATTCTCGCGCATTGCGGAATGAACGGCATGCGCGTCACCAGTAGCTCCTCCGTCCGCTGATCAGCGCGAGCACCGCCACAAACAGCGACGCGCCGATGATTGTCCACACGATCGGGAAACTGCTTCCGCCGATGCTGATCGCCAGCAGTTCCGGCAGGCCGAACTTCGCGGCGAGCCAGCCGCCGAGCAGAGCACCGATAAAGCCGATGACGATGGACGCCAGGCACCCGCCGCGTGAATAGCCGACGAGCGACTGTGCCACACTGCCGCAGACGCCGGCGATGATCAACAGGATGAGAAACTGTCCGAGTCCCATGGTGGTTGCCTTTGTTTGCAGGTGACCCGCACAGCGACCCGGACGCTTGAAGCGTCCGGGTCGCTCACGTCACGATTGCGGAACGAACGTCAGCCGTCCTTTCCCTTGCCGTGATCCGGCTTACTGCCGCGGTCCTTCACCGTATTGCCGCTTCGCGGCGGCTTCTGCCGGGACCCGCCCTCGGCCGCACCGGATGGTTTTCCGGCGCCGGGCGACTTGCCCTTCGGTGGCGTCTCGGCCTTGGGCTGCGGCTGCGGCTTGCCCTGCGGCTGCGGTTTCCCTTGCGGCTCAGGTTTGGGCTGCGGCTTCCTGCTCTGCGGAGGTGCATCGTTACCGCGCTGTGGCGGCGACTGATCCCGCTCCTTCACGCCACGCTCACGACGTGGAGTCCGCTCCTGTGGCGCTTCCGAAGGACGAGGAATCCGGTGCGCGCCCTGGTCGCCTTCTACCGGGGCATCCGGAACACCCAGGTCAACCGGCCCACGCCGGCCAGCAGGGCGATCCCCGGATCTGCTGTCGCGCGGACCACGGTCCGGCTGGGGTTTGTCCGTCGATCGATCCGGGCGTTCTCCCGCATTGCCGCGCGGTTGCGCGGATTCCCCCGGCTGCTCACGTTCCGGTTTCAACGCGTTTCGATCCGTCCGGCCCTGACCGGCCTCCGGGCGAGACGGCACGGATTCGACAGCCTTGCTCCGTTCGACCCTGGGCAAAGCGAACTTCGCATTGGAGTTCGCTTGACCGTTGGCGCCCCCGTTCGCACCAACTTCCACCTGGCGGCGCTGGTGCTGCAATTCGCGCATCTCATGAGCCCGTTTCTGAATCGTCTCACGGCGAGACGGCTCGACGTTCTGGAACTTCACGCCGGTGTCAGACGATTTCTGTACGTCCTCCAGCGACGCCGTCAACACGGCCTGGCGTGCAATGTTGTCATCGCGATCGCCGTGCTGTCGCGCGAACGCGCGGGAGTCAGCCAGTGTATGCCGGGGCCGGAATTCCGGATGCCGGTCGTAGTAGCTGTGCCAGGCACTGATCCGGTTGAGGAAACCTCTCCCGCCGGAGTTGAAGAACCCGGTCTGATAGAACGCGAAGATCGGATCGTATTGATAGAAGGCATACTGTCGCACGCCGAGCCAGGGAATGATCCCCCGGTTGACATACGAGTTGCCGTAGAAATCTCCGAAGTAATAGTGATTGTATCTCGGATAGACGAAGAGGTGGATCAGGAGCGGCCCGACGGACACCACCTGCTGCGGCACGTAGCGCGGGTACCGATAACCGGCGACGTACACCGGGGAGAACAACACGCCGCGGCGTGAAAGTTGATAGTCCCAGTAGCCGTCGCAGAAGACCACTCCGCGGGGCGTCCACACGTACCGGGCGGGGACCCAGACCCAGTTCTCGTAGGCCGGCGCCCAGTACCCGGGCTGCCAGCGGTAATCGTTATTCTGGTAACGCCACGTACCGGGCACCCAGAAGTGATTATCATCCGGCGCCGGGGAGTTCGGACCCTGTTCCTGGCTGGCCGGGGGCGCCGGCTGGTAGCTCACGTCGGTGACGTCGGCCGATGTCCAGAACCCGGAGGTCCATTGGAATCCCCCCTGGACCTGCACCCAGGAGCCGGGCACCCAGCGCTGTCCGGGCGGAAGGTCGCGCCAGACACCGCTGATCCAGATAAAGTCGTCCCGCTCTTCATCCCAGGCCCAGTAGCCCGGGATCCACTCGACGTTCGCCCCGTCCGGCATGACGTCCGGGGGCAACTCGTCGATCGGTTCCGGTGGCTCCTTCGGAATCACCAGCCCCTCTTCGACATCCTGGCTGTACGGTTCGGCGAATGCCTCGTGAATCGGACCACGTGTCAGCACTTCGGCTGACTGTTGTTGACCGGCGTCAGTCACTGCGGGCGCCGGTGGCGGCGCAGTTCCCAGTTCTTGCGCGTTCGCTCCACCGGGCAGCAGGCCGCCGCTGGCGGCGGCGAATGCGGTCGCTATGAGACAGCCGTGAATTCCTGTCTTCTTGAACATCCGTACTCCTCCGTTCCGGCCCGGTTGTTTTCCCGCGATTGAACATCACGCACGCACCTTGCGGTCGTTGGTCTCTATGCACGACGTGTTCCAGTCGGTTCTGATGGCGACTATTGACCAACGCAACACGTCTTGACGGCAGGGTTTAAGACAGCGGAGAGTTTCCAGCCTGCCGTCCCGATCAGCGACACATCCCGTGATGACTGGTTGCCGATCAACCAGGACGGGCGTTCTGCATTCGACTCACAGAAATCAGCAAAGCACCTCACGCTGCACAGCCGAGATCAGCGACTGGAATTCCCGGCGCAGCGACGCGAGGTCGCGTTTGACCGGCTCAAAGATGCCGTCGCGACAGTCGGCCTCGATCTGCGTCGCCACCGAGAGACAGCGTGCTGCACCGAAATTAACGGCCAGCCCCCGCAGACTGTGGGCCGCTCGCGTGGACCGTTCCGGGTCGCCGGCCGCGACCGCCTCCATCAACTCCTGCAGCAAGGCAGGGCTGTCCTCGATCAGGAACCGCGCCATGTCACGCAGCAGTTCCTCGTTGCCCCCCATTCGTTGCCGCGCACTGGCAAGGTCGATCAACGAACCATCCGCCGAGGGAGCAGTGGCGGGGACCGTCGATGGGCTCCCATCGATCACGGGTTGCACCGGCCGGGCATCTCCGGTCGTTGTTGAGTTGCCGGCGGCCCCCGCGAGCTGCTCCACGACCCGGACCAGTTCGGCGGCGTCGACCGGCTTTGCAATGTAAGCGTTCATGCCGGCCGCCAGACACCGATCCCGATCGCCCCGCATGGCGTGCGCCGTCATCGCGACGATCGGTACATCCGAGTGATCGCTGGTGGATGACCGGATGGCAGCGGCCGCTCGCAGTCCATTGAGCACCGGCAACTGCAGATCGAGCAGCACGACGTCAAACTGCTGCCGCTCAACTTCCCGCACCGCGTCCCGGCCGTTCGCGACAACCTGCACGCGATGACCGCGTCGGACCAGGATCTCTCGAAACAGCTTCTGGTTGGCGGGGGTGTCTTCGGCCAGCAGAATCGACAGCCCCTGGGTGCTGCCTCGGCGGGGGGGCGTGTGTCGTCCTTCCCTTGCCGTCTGCACCAGGGGCTGTCGTTTCATCTCACCGTCATCCGCAATGGGCGCGGCACTCAGTACCGCGCGGCGTCCTGGTGTGGCTCGGTCGGCCCCGCGGCCCGATGAATATCGTCCGGTTCCGGTTCGCTGGTCGACCCGGCAGGATCGGTCTCCGCATCTCGATCCTTCCGGAGATCATCCACCTTCTGTGTCGCCTCGTCCAGCAGTTCCTTCCCCTTCTCAGTCGCCTTCTCCGTGTCCTGCTGGATCTGGTTGGTTTCCAGAATGACGGCCGGCTTGCCGTCCGAGCGCCCGATCGTCAGCCACCCGGCGACGACCAGCGCCACAATGATTGCGATCAATACCAGGAACGTTTTCATCGTGGGTCTCCTTCATTGACGTTGGTCCGCGAGTCATACCGCGATCGGATGCGCCCGCACCGGCCCGCCGTGTGTCAAGGCAATGTTTGCCGTCGTCCCAGCAGGGACACCAGGAACATGATCAGGAAGACAATGAACAGCACCTTGGCGATCCACGCGGCCGTACCGGCCACGACGCCAAATCCCAGTACACCGGCAATCAATGCCACGATCAGGAAGAGTATTGCCCAGGACAACATGGTTCGGTCTCCTTTCAGGAGTGATGATGCGGGTCAACGTTCAAAGAACAGCAGCACGCCCGCCGCAATGGCGAGGATGTGCATCAGCATGCTGAGCGCCGTACTGCCCAGTCCGAGCAGCGGGATCAGTCCCATGCCGATGAGCCACACGCAGAGCAGGGTCCAGCCCAGCCGCTGTGGCAGCCGCAAGACTCGCGAAGTTCGTGTCAGGTTCATGGGTTGCTCGATTCGTCCTGTGCGTCCCTGCCGGTCTGAATCTCCACTTCCGTGCTCCCTTCGCCCGTCTTGTTCACTTCAATGTCCACGCCGGGCGTGTCCATCTGGAACACGGGTTCCTCCCGCTCGCAGCCGCTCAGGCCGGCAGTGATCGCGGCGCCGAGTGCCAGACCTGCCGCCATCATTCCCGCGGCCGCAACGCGGACTGTTCGACTCGCAGTCATCGTTGACTCCATTTGAGGTCGGTTTTGAGCCCGGCTTCCGCACGTCCGA
>CAZWGW010000628.1:0-4690 GCA_964633565.1 uncultured Planctomycetaceae bacterium | reverse complement strand
TTCACATTCGCTGGGTAGAGGACTTCATCCACCCGGAGCACTTCGAGGCATACGCCGCCGTACGGAAGCGCAGTCCGGTCCCCCTGGCGGCCGGGGAACAACTGACGACGCCGTGGGAGTTCCGCCGCCTGATCGAGGAGGAGTGCGTCGATGTCGTGCAGCCGGACCTTTCACGTTGCGGCGGGCTGACCGTCGCGCGGCAGATCGCGGCGATGGTCCATGAAAAGCAGATCAACCTCGTCCCGCATTCCTGGCTGACCGACCTGCTCACCGCGTACAGCCTGCACCTCCTCAGCACGCTGGAGCAGCCGCTGTTCGTCGAGTTCAACGTCGCCCAGAGCCGGCTCACGCGCGGTGTCTGCGGGGGAGCCCTGTCCCTCAATCCGGATGGGACCGTGAGCGTTCCGAGCGGCCCGGGGCTGGGAGTCAATGTCGATGAGGAGTTTGTCGCCTCCCATCGGGTCATGGGGCCCGACACGATCTGACTCGCTTGGCCCCTTCTAAACGGCCAACGCGTCATTTCGTCGCGGCTATGGCTGTCCGGTCACTCCCTGCACCGCTGCGTGCGCGGCGCCGATGACCCGCTCTTCCACCGTCTCCGTGAACGGCCCCGGGAACCGCGAATACCGGAACGCGCCGCCCGCTTCGTATCCCCCTTCCTTCAGCACGCGCAGGCTGGGGATATAGCCGAACACGTCGTTGGAGTATCCGGCCACCCATACGATCGGGGCGTCGAGTTCCTGCTTGAGCCGCAACGAATAGTCGACCACCGTCTCTCCCGCCAGCGCGACGAGCAGCAAATCGCTGCCGAACGCCACCGCCTGTATCGGGTAATCATATTCGGTGCGGATCGCACCTGCCGAGTCGAGTTCCTCCAGCAGCAACCGCGCGTGGCGCTGTTCGAATTTGTCGCTCGACTGCACCTGCCGCTCCAGTTCCTCACGCGCAGGAGGAGGAGCAAAGTCCAGCGTCACGGACCTCAGCGACATCCGCAGCGGACCACCGATCGGCCGCTGCGGCGTCTGCAGCGCCGTCTCGACGCCGTTCGCCAAGGCGCGGCCGTGCTCCTGGGCCTGGTGCAGTTCGCCGCGCGGATACGGGTTCTGGTCCCCTCCGCAGCCCATGAGGAACATCGCCGTCACACCGGGATGGTCTGCCTGCAGATATTCCTGCGCATACCCCGCGTAGTCGCCACAGAACTGATAGAAACTGAGCGTCGTGTTGTGGCAGGCATAGCCGAACAACAGGGTCTGCGGTTCGCCTGTCTCGTTCGTGACGACCAGCACCGGCACGGCGTGATCGACCGGCCCATCGGGATTCGGGCTGTTGCGATAGCTGCCATCGACCGGCAGCCGGCGGTTCATTGCGAATCCACAACGGGCGTGACAGTACGTGAGTTGCGCCGGTTGCAGCCGTTCCAGCGACTGACCAACGACGGCCACAATCTTGTCCTGCAGCGAGCGGAGATACTCCTCGGCCTGCCGGATGCGGTCTTCCTCCAGACCGTAGGCGGCGGCCTTGCTGGCGCGCAGTTCCGGTCCGCAGTGCGTGTGCGACGCGTTGAGGAGGAGCGATTCCGGCGGGAGATCAAACTCAATCTTGACTCGCCCCTCCAGCGATTCGCGCAACTCGCGCGGGATACCGATCAGGTCGCACGTGACGACGACAAGCCGCGTGCCGGCAGAGTCCTGCAGTGCGAGCGCCTTCACGTACAGGTCCTGCGCCACCCCTTCCGACGGCTTGTTCCGCGCCGCGTAGCCAGCCATCCACATCGGCTGTTCGGGTGTCACGACGATGGTCGCCGAGCCGGCCTTCCTGGCGGGCGTGGACTCCTCAGCGCCGTGCGTCGATGCCCCGACATACAGAAACACCGCCACGAGTGACAGTTTCGAGAGATATCCGGACCAAAGCCGGCGCAACGTCGGAACAGGCATGGTTCACTTCTCCGGCAGGAAGATTTTTCCCGGGTTCATGATGTTCAGCGGATCGAGCGTCCGCTTGATCTCGCGCATCACGTCGACGGCGAGGCCGTGCTCGCGAATGAGGGCCTCGCGCTTGCCGAGGCCGATGCCGTGCTCGCCGGTGCAGGTCCCGTCCAGTTCCAGGGCGTCGTCGACGATGCGACGGGCGATGTCGCGGGCCTCTTCCAGTTCCCGCGCATTCCCCTGCTCGAACACGATGCAGACGTGAAAGTTGCCGTCTCCCACGTGGCCGAAGATCGGAGCGGGGAGTGACGTCCGTGCCACGTGCCGTTTTGCCCGGCGAATGCACTCGGCCAGGTTTGAGATTGGCACGCACACGTCGGTCGGGTAGGCCGTCGAATTCGGCCGCAGTGCGAGGCACGCATAGTACGCGTCGTAGCGCGCCTGCCACAGCCGCTGCCGCTCGTCCGGCTTCGTGGCCCACAGAAACTCTCCGCCGCCGTGTCGCGCGGTCACCTCCGCCGCGCTGCGCGACAATTCCTCAACGAGCGACGGCGTGCCGTGAAATTCGAAAAACAGCGTCGGAGTCACCGCGTAGTTCAGCCGCGAGTAGCGGTTCACCGCGTCCATCAGCACCTCGTCGAGGTACTCCAGCCGCGCCGCCGGAATGCCGGCCGTGAGCACGGCAATCGCTGCGCCGATCGCCGATTCAGAATCCGGGAACGGGCAGACGGCGGCTGAGATCGCCGCCGGGATGCGGTGCAGTCGCAGCGTCAGTTCCGTGACGATCCCGAGCGTCCCTTCGGACCCGACGAACAGCCCCGTGAGGTGGTAACCGGCAGACGACTTACGCGCCCGGCCCCCCGTGCGGATGACGCGGCCGTCCGGCAGCACGACCGTCAGCCCCAGGACGTTGCTCCGCATCGTGCCGAACCGCACCGCCGCGCTCCCCGAGGCGTTCGTGGCCGACATCCCTCCCAGCGACGCATCGGCACCGGGATCGATCGGGAACAGCAACGGCGGGAACGACGGATCGGCCGCGCTGCGCTCCGACAGGTCGCGATTGAGCTGCAGCCGCGTCACGCCGGCCTGAACTGTGGCGTCCATGTCGACGGCGCTGACCCGCAGGATGCGGTTCATGTGCGAGAGGTCGACCGAGATGCCGCCGCTGGTCGCGACCACGCCCCCCTCGACCGCCGTGCCGGTCCCGAACGGAATGATCGGCGTCTTGTACCTCCGGCAGCAGTCGACAAGACGGATCACCTCCTCCGTCGATTCGGGGAATACGACCGCATCCGGCCGCTGACGCGGATGATGCGACACGTCGCCGGCGTGCTCCGCCAGCACCTCGTCCTGCAGGACAAGGCGGTCACGCAGGATGTTTCGCAGCTCTTCGATCAAGGCAGGCGGCGTCATCCGTACGGCCGTTTGGGGGTGAGGTTTGGCGCGGGTCTCCCGACCCGCCCACAAGACGCAGTGTCGGCTGCATTGTGCCGTCACCTCGCTCCGAATGCCACGTCTGCGAGGTTCACGTCGTCGCGTAGCGTGAGCGCTGCCACGGCATTCAATCGCGCGGCGATCTCCGTCAGCGTGATCCCCAGCTCAGGGTGCACGTAATCCGGATCGAGTTCTGCGAGCGGCTGCGCCAGGAACGGCCGCTCGGCGATTTCGGGGTCGGGGACCCGGCGGTGATCGATCGTCAGGAGATCGCGATTGAACAGGACGATGTCGATGTCGATCGTGCGGGGAGCGTACTTGTCGCCCTGAACTCGCACGCGCCCGAGCGCCGCTTCAACGAAGGCGATCGCGTCCAGCCGCAGCGCACGGGCGGAAAGGGGCGTCTCCAGCAACACCGCCGCGTTAAGGTAATGCGGCTGATCGGCGCCATCGGCCGGTGGCGACTCCCAGACGCGCGACACGCGCCGGATCGTGCCATGTCTGGCCAGCAGCCTGACCGCCTCACGCAGGTTCTCCACCGGGTGGATATTAGAGCCCAGCGCGAGATACGCCGCATTCAGTTGCGGCTCAGCCATCCGCGCGACCTCGCTCGATCGTGATCCCCACCGACCTCGCAAAACGCAGGGCCGATGGCTTCTGGATCGACACGACGGCCTTCTGTACCCGCTCGTCCCGAAGGCACAGGTTGGCGACCTCCTCTGCCATCCGTTCGACAAGGTGGAACCGCGAATTTTCCACGAGGTCGATGACCTCCTTGGCGATCGTGCGGTAGTTGACGGCGTCGGCAATGTCGTCCGACCGGGCCGCCGGGCGGGTGTCGGTTTCGAGCCGCACGTTGATCAGCACGTCCTGCAGGTTGACCCGCTCATCGGCATTGATGCCGATGATGGCGCGGACCAGCAGGTCGTGGATTTCGATGACGTCGGACATCACACCATCCGGGACCGGTGAACGGGCCGATTTCGCACTCTCCAGATATAGACGGATGCCCGGCGAATTCAAGCGCCAATCGAGAATTGACGGCCCCGCAAACCTGGCGTCGCCGAATTCGGGCGAATTCGGCGACGTCAAATGAAACGAGACACACCTTCCGGCTCTCACCCGAATCTTCTACAGTTCTGACTGCACAACAAAGCCACTGAAACGGCCCGCTGCCGCGGTGACCAGCTTGGACCCGACCTCGACGACCCCGCGCAGCGTTTCACGCCTCGACCCGGCTCTGGTCGGGGTCTTGCTCGGATGTGTCTCCGCCGTCTGCTACACGCTCACCAACATGGCTCTCCGCGATGCGGCCGATCGCCATGACTTCG
>CAZWGW010000627.1:0-4695 GCA_964633565.1 uncultured Planctomycetaceae bacterium | reverse complement strand
GACGGGGGCGTCACGACGGACTCGACCGAAGGCGCCTGGGCAGCCGGGCCGCGCAATCCATCAAGAAGGTGCTGATCAAGCACGGCGCCCGGGAGCCTTTTTATGGCGTCAAGATCGAACACCTGAAAAAAATCCAGAAACGGATCAAACGCGATTATCAGCTCGCCTTGGACCTGTACGACACGGGCAATTACGACGCCATGTACCTCGCCGGCCTGATTGCGGACGACGCCCGCATGACGAAGAAGGACCTCAATCGCTGGATCAGGCAGGCCCATTGCGGCGCGCTGGCGGAGTACACGATCGCCTGGGTCGCGAGCGGCAGCCCGCACGGATATGAACTTGCCCTGGAGTGGATCGACTCGAAGGACGAGAACGCCGCCTGCGCGGGCTGGTCGACGCTCGCCAGCATCGTCTCCGTCCGGGACGACGCCGACCTGGATGTCCCGGATCTCGAACGCCTGCTGGAGCGGGTGCAGAAGAACATCCACAAGGCGCCGAACCGCGTCCGCTACGCGATGAACGGGTTTGTCATCTCGGTCGGCTGCTACGTGCGCGAATTAACGGACCTCGCGCGCCAGATCGGCACCAAGATCGGCCCGGTCGAAGTCGACTTGGGGAATACCGCCTGCCAGGTCCCCTACGCCCCCGAATACATCGACAAGGTGAAGGAGCGCGGCACGATCGGAAAGAAGCGGAAGTCGGCGAAGTGTTGACGGAGACGATGCCGTGACGAATCTTCTCGCCCCGCTGCAGCAACTGCAGTTTGAGACCGCCGCCGAGCACCATACGGCACGGGTGCCGATGGCCGCGCCCGCGGACACCGCCGCCGCCGTGCGCGACCGGCTGATCGGGCAGCGCTACGACTCGGTCG
Source organism: uncultured Planctomycetaceae bacterium (assembly GCA_964633565.1). GTDB lineage: Bacteria > Planctomycetota > Planctomycetia > Planctomycetales > Planctomycetaceae > CAZWGW01. The sequence goes on along the minus strand of CAZWGW010000627.1, from coordinate 3,821 downwards.
CCGAGATCGTCGTGTGCGACGCGAACGGCAAACTGGCGGGACTCGTCAACGTCGAGGACCTGCTCGCCGCACCCGATGTCACGCGGATTGAGCAGATCATGGACGCGGCGCCGCCGGTTGTGATGCCGCACGTCGATCAGGAAATCGCCGCGTGGCGTGCGATCCGACACGGCGAATCCAGCCTGGCGGTCGTGGATGAAGCGGGGCATTTCAAGGGGATGATCACTCCCCGCCGGATCTTCGAGGTCCTCCTGTGGGAGCATGACGAAGATACAGCCCGACTCGGCGGCGTATTGCGTTCAAATTCCGAGGCGACGACCGCGACCGACGAACCCGTCCGCCGACGGCTGCGGCATCGGCTCCCGTGGCTCTGTCTGGGCCTCCGGGGGGCGGTGCTCTCGGCCGATCTGGTCGGTATGTTCGAGGACAAGCTGCATGCCCACGTCATCCTGGCGTTCTTCGTGCCGGGGATTGTCTACCTGGCGGACGCCGTCGGCACGCAGACCGAAACGCTCATCATCCGCGGGATGTCAGTGGGCGTGTCGATCGAACGGGTGTTCATGCGCGAGGCACTGACCGGCGGCCTGATCGGCCTGATCCTCGCCGGGCTGTTCTTTCCCGTCGTACTCTTGCGCTGGGGACGGGTGGACGTGGCCGCGGCGGTCTCGCTGGCGCTCCTGGCGGCTTGTTCGATCGCCAGCGCAGTGGCGATGCTCCTGCCCTGGGCGCTCCGGTCGTTGCGTCAGGACCCGGCGTTCGCCGCAGGTCCGCTGGCGACGGTGATCCAGGACCTGCTCTCGGTGCTGATCTACTTCCTGGTCTGCCTGGCGATTGTGTGAGCGCGGCAGGCGCGAACTGCCACGGCGTCACGCGACCGCCGTCAGAACAGCGGCGGGCGGCCGAGCTGCCGCCGCACAACGGCCCATTGCCCCGCGTGCATCAGCCAGTGCGAACCCTGCAATTCAAACATCGCGCCGAGGGTTGGCGCGTATTCGACGCCGGTCGGCTGATCGAAGTCGGCGTCGCTTGCCCTGGCGAGCGCGGCGAGCGTGCCGGCACGCTGCACCTCAAATGCCGCCAGCAGGTCGGCCTTGCTGTCGAACCGGGCTGGGTCGTCGCTCGTGCAGGTCTCGATTGTATACCGTTCGGCAAATCCGGAGGGGAGCGGAGGCATCGAACCGGGAAGCGCCTGCTGCATCAGGTTGTGCTCGGACCGGATCAGGTGACCCATCTGCCACTTGATGTGATTGCAGCCGGGAGCGGGACGCTTGAGCATGTCGGCGTCGGAGAGGTCGTCGATATATGACATCGCGATCATGCGGCCGGCGTCGATCGAGAGCTGGAGGGCTTCGCGGGCATTCATGGCGTGGTCCCTGCGTCGGTGATCGTGCGAGATTAAAACTGAGGGTGCAATCGAATACGCGTGGTGTAATCGAGTGTTTCAGCGTAACCGACACGATCGCTGTGTTCCACCATCGCGCAACCGCACCTCAGTTCACGCGCAAAGCCCGTCGTTGGCAACGACGGGTCCGATGATGCTGCTTCGCTGATGCACGAAAACGCTTCACAACCTATCCTTCCGGCATGACACGGGGGACGAAACAGGCGCAGCGCACGGACCCGTCGTTGCCAACGACGAGCCCAGCGCCGACGAGCGAAGCTCGCGACGCGGCGCCGTGGGCGCGCATGACGGTCACGCTGTTCGCTCTGGCGGTGTTCGTCAGCGCGTTCCTGTTGTTTCAGATCCAGCCGCTGATCAGCAAGGCCATCCTGCCGTGGTTCGGCGGGACGCCGGCCGTCTGGACCACCTGCATGCTGTTCTTCCAGGTGGCGCTGTTCGGTGGCTACGCCTATGCGCACCTCGTGACGGTGCGGCTGCCGCCCCGCGTGCAGGGACTGCTGCACCTGGTCCTGCTGGCTGTCGCGCTGGCGTTCCTCAACATCCTGCCGTCGGGCGAGTGGAAGCCGACCGGGGCCGAGCCGCCCCTGCAGCGCATCGTGCTGCTGCTGCTGTCGACGGTGGGTCTGCCGTATTTCATCCTGTCGACGACCGGGCCGCTGCTGCAGCGGTGGTTCAGCCTGACGCTGCCGGGGGCTTCGCCTTACCGGCTGTATGCCCTCTCCAACGCCGGTTCGCTCCTGGCGCTCCTGTCGTACCCGTTCCTGTTCGAGCCGGCGCTGCGGATGTCGACGCAGGCGGCCGGTTGGTCGGTCGGCTTCTGGGTCTTTGCCGGCCTGTGTGCGCTCTGCGCCGTGCGGCTCTGGCTCCGTTCGGCTGGCAGCGTCGCCTCGGCGAGCGCGACACAACCGGCGAGCTCCGCGCCGCCCACGTTCGGCACGTACGTGCGGTGGTTTATCCTGGCGATGGTGGCCTCGTCGATGTTGCTGGCGGTGACGAACGAAGTCTGTCAGGACGTCGCCGTCATCCCGTTCCTGTGGGTCGTGCCGCTCTCGCTGTACCTGCTCTCGTTCATCCTCTGTTTCGAAAGCGACCGCTGGTACAAGCCGCGCGGGTACGCGCTGGCGACGGCGGCCCTGATCCTTGCCGTCTGCTGGCTGCAGGTGAAAGGCTACCGCATGTTTCTGCCACTGCAGGTGACCGTCTACTTCGCGACGCTGTTTGCCGTCTGCATGCTGTGCCACGGCCAGCTCGCGCGGATGCGGCCCGACCCGCGGCACCTGACGGCGTTCTACCTCACGCTGTCCGCAGGGGGCGCGGGGGGCGGGCTGTTCGTGGCGCTCGCGGCGCCGCTGATCTTCCCCGCGTTCTGGGAACTGTACGTCGGGCTGATCGCCTGCTGTTTCATTTCGATCATCGTCTACTTTGGGGCCAAGGGCTGGCTCGCGCCGGACGACCGGCCGCCGATGTTCTGGTCGGGCCTCGCCATCCTGCTGATTGCCGCCGTGGGGACGGTGTTTGCCGATGCCATCATGTACTACGACAAAGCTATTGCCATGCGGCGCAACTTCTACGGCGTTTTGCAGGTCGAGGAGGATGAGCGGGACGACGCGATCGTCCTGCGGCACGGTCGGGTGATGCACGGCCTGCAACTCCGTCCGGCCGACCAGCGCCGCACGCCGACGATGTATTACGGCGTAAACACCGGCGTGGGGTGCGCACTGGCCGAACTGCGCGAGCGCAAGCCGCAGTTGAGGGTTGGCCTCGTCGGACTGGGGGTCGGCACACTCGCAGCATACGGTCGGGCAGGAGACATGTTCCGATTCTACGAGATCAATGACAACGTCGAGGCGCTGGCGCGGGAGCACTTCACGTTTCTCAAGGACTCGCCGGCCGACGTGGAGGTCGTCACGGGTGACGCGCGGCTGTCGCTGGAGCACGAGCCGCCGCAGGAGTTCGACCTGCTGGTGCTCGACGCCTTCTCGGGCGACGCCATTCCGACGCACCTGCTGACGCGTGAAGCGATGGACGTCTGCCTGCGGCACGTCGGTCCGGAAGGACTGATCGCCATCCACATTTCGAACCTGCACTTCGACCTGCGACCGGTGACCGACGCCTTGGCCGAGTCGTGCGGTCTTTCCGCCATCACACTGAATGCGCCCGGCACGAAGGATCTCGAGACGGAGCAGCAAAGCCCGGTGGATCCGAGCAGCGTGTGGGTGCTGCTGAGCCGGGAGGCTGCGGCACTGGAGTCGCCGCGGTTCGCCGAGATCGCCGCGACGAAGCAGGCGCGGCGGGTGCTGTGGACGGATGATTTCAGCAATTTGTTTGAGGTGCTGAACTGGTGACGGCGTGAGCCGAATCAGGGGCGCGTGGCTGTCCCTGAAAGAGTGGTCGATGTCAAGGATTCTTTGTGACGATT
>CAZWGW010000626.1:2837-4705 GCA_964633565.1 uncultured Planctomycetaceae bacterium | reverse complement strand
GGGGCCGCGCCGCGCCTTCTCCAACCGCCCCCCCTCCCCCCAAAATTTAATTATGACCCCCCGACCCCTTGGCAGCGACCGGCAACTTCCGCCGCTCCGCGCCAATCTCCGCAGGAATCCCCTGTCAATCTATGCCGGTCGCGCAACGGGCCACGCCCCGTTGCGATCACTTGAATCATTTCAGACCGCAAGGCCGATACTCCGCGCATTGCCGTGACATTCCGAACATCGGGAGTAACCGGATGGGCGCCCGCCTGTTGCTGACGACTTTCTGTGCAGCCTTCGCGTTCGCAGGTCACGCGTTCGGGCAGGGCTTCGTCCTCCCCGGCGTCGGGCCGATCAACCGCTCCATGGGGGGCGCGGCGACGGCGGCTCCGCTCGACGCCACCGGCGCCATCAACTGGAACCCGGCCACGCTCAGCGGCCTGACCCAGTCGCGCGTGGACATTGGCGTCGACGCGATCTTCAACGAAAACACCGTCAACTCGTCATTTCTGCGCGGGACGCCGGGTGAAATGATCGGCTCCACCGACAGCGCGGCCGGCGTGTGGGCGCTCCCGGCGATCGGCATCGCCTACAAGCCGCCGCAGTCCGCCTGGACGTACGGCCTGGGGATCAGCGCCATCGGCGGCTTCTCCGTCAACTATCCGGGGAGCGCGACCAACCCGATCTTTACTCCGCCGCCGCCGAACGGCGTCGGCTTTGGTCCGGCTTACACGCGGCTCGGGATCCTGCAGATGGCCCCCACGGTCGCATACCAGTTGACCGACCGGCTCTCCGTCGGATTCGCCCCCACGATCAGCATTGCCGACGCCCAGGCGAGTCCGTTTCCGTTCGCTTCTCCCGACGATGCCAACGGCGACACGTTCTTCACTTATCCCCCGGCAACCGGCAGCCACAATGTGTGGGGCCTGGGGGCGCAGGGAGGGCTCTTCTACGAAGGGCCTGGCGGCGTCAACCTCGGCGTGTCCGTTCGCAGCCCCATCTGGTTCCAGCGGTTCCAGATGAACTCGCAGAACGAAAACGGCGTGGGGCAGGAGGTGACGACCCAGCTCAACTACCCGATGATCGTCTCGATGGGGGCCGCTTACACCGGCATCGAAAACCTGCTGCTCGCCGTCGACGTGCGGTATGTCGACTTCACCAGCACGCAGGCGTTCGGCGAGCCGGCGATCACGACGCCGACCGGCGCGCTCCGCGGCCTGGGCTGGCAGAGCGTGTGGCTGGTCGCCGCCGGCATGCAGCTGGAACTCACCGACACCATCAGCCTGCGGGCGGGCTATTCGTACAACCAGAACCCGATCCAGGAGCGGCTCACGTTCTACAACGTCTTCGCGCCGGCAATCTACCAGCACGTGTTCAGCCTGGGGGCTTCGATCCAGCTCACGCAGTCGATTGTGGCGTCGCTGACGTGGGTACACGGCATGGACAACACGATCGACGGCCCCTATCTCTCGCCGATGGGTGCGGTCCCGCTCTCGCGCGTGTCGCTGAACCAGGAGATCGACGCGGCGGTGTTCGGGTTGAGCATTCTGTTCTGAACGACGCCGTTCCGAGCATTCCGCAGAAAACTCCACGGCACGAGTTGCCGGGAGTCCGGGTCCCAGAGCTTCAGCCGCAGGCACGCACGAATGTCGGCGATTGCCAGTGAGCTGCACTCCGGGGCCTGCAGCGCCGGAATGGCGCGCATCGCGTCCGGCAGGTGGTAGAACGGGATCCGCGCATTGAGATGATGCACATGGTGATAGCCGATATTGGCCGTGAACCAGTTCATCAGCGGGCCCATGCGCAGGTAACTTGACGATGTCAGTGCCGCGGTCGTGTATTTCCAGTCTGACGCCGGAGTCAGATGGACGCCAGGGAAATTG
>CAZWGW010000626.1:0-2827 GCA_964633565.1 uncultured Planctomycetaceae bacterium | reverse complement strand
TTGTGCTGCACGTAGAACAGGTAAGCCCCGATCGCCGACGCCAGGCTGAAGGGCAGCAGTACCAGGAACACCAGGTCATCCGGTGCCTCACAACCGAGCCACAGCAACAGGGCAATATGCCCGAGGGCAGAGACGCCGCCGTCCCAGTGCCGCCGGGGATTGGTCAGAAACGGAAGCACGCACATTCCATAGAAAAAGACCGTCAGATATCCGCCGCACATCGTCAGCGGATGCCGCTGCGCGACGTAGAGTGCGCGCTGCATCCAGCCGGCATTGCGGTACTGTTCGACCGTCATCAGCGGGTAAGTGCCGATGTCGGGCGCCGACAGAATTGAGTTATGGGAATGATGATAGTTGTGCGAGCGGTTCCAACTGCTGGCCGGCGTCAGGAGGACCATGCCAACCAGGCGCATCAGCGCCCGGGCAGTCCGGGATCGACGGAGGATTGCGCCGTGCTGGAAATCGTGATACAGCACGAAGAGTCGCACGATCGCCAGCCCCAGCAGGCCGCTGGCGAGCACGCGGGCGGTCCAGTTCAGTTCGCTGGCGGTGATCGCGGCCAGACAGAGCACCACGGCCAGGGTGGTGCCGAGATGCCACCAGCTCCACCAGCGGATTTCGCGTGCGAACTGCCGTGTCGAGATCAGCAGTTCCTTGTCCGGCGGCATTGAGCATGCTTTCGAAGTGGACTTCTACGCCGCATCGGCGTGCCGGGTCAATGCCAGCCGGCCGCCCTGCCGATGTGACGACGTCCTCGCTCCCTCTTGTTCGAATTCGAGTGAGCAGGCATTTCGCCGATCAAGCTCACGGAGTCGGTCGTCGCGTCGCTGACCCGGTTGCAGCGCTCCGACATTACGATCGTTGGCCTGTCTCTCGCCCGACTGCGGCAATTCCTGCCGGCGCGGCTGCGCTCGACGGTCGGCTGCCCCCGCAGTCTCGCACATCCACACGTCGGTCCGCCGTGCCGTCGAATCTTAATAATCCGGCAAAACCGGCATAACCGATACAACTTCCCGAAGGCGACCATTCCGAGTCCACCGGTCCGCGCAGAGGGAATTCCAAGACATGACTGGCAGAAATTGCCGGCGGCAGCGGTTGGCTCACCTCGTGCTGCTCCTGACTGCCGCCTGTTGCGGGCGCGCGCTGCCTGCCGACCCGGGCCCCCGACCGTTCCCCAGTGCAGCGCAGCCCGCGCCCGAGCCGATCACCGCGGACCGCAGCGAAGTGACTTCCGGACGCGCGACCTACCGTCCCGGCATCATCGATCCACGGGTCCTGTTCGCGTCTTCGGCCGAAGCGCCGGTCTTTTCCATCGAAGAACCCGCCGCGGTCGATGTGGCCGAAGCGGACGCGAGTGATACGTCTCTCGCGAACTTCCCGCCCGCCGAGCCAATGCCACCGCCCGGCGCCGCCGCACCCGTCGACGCCGCGGCCAAACCCGAACCGGAACCGCCGGCCGAAAAGAAGGAGAAGAAGTGGTACGAAAAGTACGGCTTCCGCGGCTATGCGCAGTTCCGCATTAACACGACGACGCACCATGAAGACGGCACCGCCACGGCCCAGCACGCCGGCGACAGCTCGATCGGCAACAACCAGAGCTTCCTCATCCGCCGGGCGCGCGTCATCTGGAGTGCCGACATTTCGGATCATCTGTACGTCTACCTGCAGCCCGATTTTGCCACGACGACCCCCGGCAGCACGGACGCAAACAACTTCGTGCAGATCCGCGACTGGTACGGCGATGTCTACCTCGACACCGACAAGGTCTGCCGGTTCCGCGTGGGGCAGTCCAAGGTCCCCTATGGGTGGGAGAACCTGCAATCCAGCTCCAACCGCGTGCCGCTCGACCGCAACGACGCCTTCAACAGCGCCACGCGCAATGAGCGCGACCTGGGCGTGTTCTTTTACTGGACGCCCAAAGAGGCCCAGGAACTGTTCGAAAAAATCGCCGACGAGGGACTGAAGCACTCGGGCAATTACGGCGTCTTCGGCATCGGCGCATACAATGGCCAGGGAGGCTCGTTCCGGGAGGAGAACGACAACGTGCACCTCGTCGCCCGGCTCACCTGGCCGTGGGAATTCGAGAACGGGCAGATCGTCGAGGCCGGCATCCAAGGCTTCACCGGCGAGTACGTCGTCATCGGCGCGCCGATCCGGCCGCTGGGGATGGGGGGGGCCGACTTGACGCCCGCCAACACGCGGCAGACCGGCGGCGACCAGGGGCTGCTCGATCAGCGGCTCGGCTGGAGCTGGGTCTATTACCCCCAGCCGCTGGGGTTCCAGGCGGAATGGACGATCGGGCGCGGGCCGGCACTCAACGACGCCCAGACGGCCGTCGAGCGGAGCGACGTGCACGGCGGCTACCTGATGGCGCTGTACAAGCTCGACACCAAGGACTGCGGCACGTGGTTCCCCTTCTGCCGTTGGCAGTACTTCCACGGCGGCTACCGCTCGGCGCGCAACGCCCCCTACTCGTACATCAACGAATGGGAGTTCGGCGCGGAGTGGCAGATCCGCAAGGAGATGGAACTCTCGCTCACCTATCTGATCACCGACCGCACGAACCTCGACGCGATCAGCAGTTCCGCGGCCATGAGCGACAAATCGTACCGGCAGTTTGAGGGACAGGTGCTGCGGGCGCAGTTCCAGATCAACTACTGACGTTCGTCCGTGCGAACCCGAGCCGAGTTGAGATGCTGGCGCCTGGCCGCGGCGCTGGTCGGCGTGGCCTGCGCGCTGCCTGTGCGCGCGCAGGAGCCGGGACAGGACTTCGACGCACAGCCGCCGACTGCGGACATCGCTCCGGCGGCGCCGTTCATCGAACTCC
>CAZWGW010000625.1:0-4715 GCA_964633565.1 uncultured Planctomycetaceae bacterium | reverse complement strand
CGGGAGTGTCTATCGCGACCGCAGATATCCGGCGGAGGACTCGAAGAACTTCCGCCGCCGCTGCCGCGTCTCTCCGTCGGACTGCCGTGCTGACTGCAGGTCGTGCAGGTTGGCCGCGCAGATCCGGCAGCCGACGGTCCGCAGATGGAATTCGATGTAATCCACCAGCGATTGCTCCAGCGTGCCGAGCAGGTAGCTGCCGAGTTGGCTGCGGGTCAGGCAGCTCAGCCGGTGCCGCCGCCAGATCTCTCCGACCGAGTGCCCTCCCTGATCGCGGCGGCGCGCGAGGATCGTCGCCCGCTGCCGCAGCGGCGCCGAGTCGCGCAGCTCCTTCTCGACGAGGCTGGCCCGTTCGGACGGCAGCATCTCGTCGAGGTACGCGAGCAATTCGGCGTCGGTGAAACTGGTCTGGGCCATGGATGTTCGCGGCGAGTGCCGAAATTCTCGTCTCTCCACACAGTCTAGCCGGTTCGGATGAAGTCGGGGAGACCGCAGAGATCCATCCCGACCAGCGAACGTTGCTCCCGTCCCGATTCAACGGGGACGGCATCCCTCCGGATCACGCGGCGTCGTTGGTTGCGACCAAAAATGTCCGTCGTTAGCATACAGCCGCAACTCGCAGCATCGCCACGGTTCCCCTGAGGACGACATCGTGCCTGAAGCACTGAATCTGGAACAACTTAAGGCCAAGGCCAACCAGATCCGCAAGCACATCATCCGGATCACGACCGAGGCCGGCAGCGGGCATCCCTCCAGCAGCCTGTCGGCGACCGACATCGTCACGGCCCTCTACTTCGGCGGCTTCATGCAATACGACCCGCGTAAGCCGTCGGACCCCGATCGTGACCGGTTTATTCTGAGCAAAGGGCACGCCTGCCCGGTGCTGTATTCGGCGATGGCGGAGGCGGGGTACTTTCCGGTCAGTGAAATCATGACGTTGCGGAAACTGGGGAGCCCCTACGAAGGGCATCCGAATATGAAGCGGCTCCCCGGAATTGAAGCGTCGACCGGCTCCCTGGGGCAGGGGCTGTCGATCGGCGTCGGCCACGCACTCGCCGGAAAAATGGACGGTCGCAAGTATCACGTGTATGTCATGCTGGGCGACGGTGAAGTCGGTGAGGGACAGGTCTGGGAAGCGTTCGCCTCGGCCTGCAAATACCGGTTGCACAATCTGACGGCCATCATCGACCGCAACGGTTATCAGCAGACCGGCGCCACGAAAGACGTACTGGACATGGGAGACCTGCAGGCCAAGGTCGCCTCATTCGGCTGGCATGCGCAGACGATCCAGGGCAACAACATGGACGACGTGGTGCGCGGCCTGAAAACCGCTCGCGGGATCTCGGACCGGCCCACCGCCCTCATCGCCGAGACGAAGAAGGGCTACGGCATCCTGCCCGTCCTCGAGCAGGCCGGCGATACGAATTTCCACGGCAAGCCGCTCACCAGGGACCTGGCGGAAAAGGCGCTGGCACTGCTCGGAGGCTGACCATTGTGACCCGGGCATGCGGTGGAGCGCGGCACACGACATTCTGACTGAAACGACGAGCCATGTACGCAGGTGAGATCAGCGGGTTGAAACTGGGCAAAGCGACGCGGGACGCGTTCGGGGATGCGCTCAAGGAACTGGGAGCGGAGTATCCGAACCTGGTCACGGTGGATGGCGACGTGGGGAACTCGACCCGGACCGAGCCGTTTGCCCTGGCATATCCCGACCGGGCGTTCAACGTGGGGATTGCCGAAAGTAACATGGTCAGCGTGGCAGGCGGCCTGGCGGCGTGCGGCAAGATCCCCGTCGTGGCCAGTTTCGCCTGTTTTCTGCTCGACAACGCGTTCGACCAGATCCGCATGTCGGTGGCCTTTCCCGGCATGAACGTGAAACTGGTCGGTTCCCACGCCGGCATTTCCATCGGCGAAGACGGCCCTTCGCAGATGGGGATCGAAGACGTGGGCCTCGCCTGCTCCCTCCCCGGCGTGGTGGTGGTGGTCCCGTCCGATGCGGCCTGCACGCGCGCTGCCACACAGGCGCTCATCGCGCATCACGGCCCGACGTACCTGCGCGTGGGGCGCGGCAAGGTAGCCGACATGTATCCGGGAGGGGTCGATTTTCACCTGGGGCAGGCGATCCAGGTGCGGGAGGGGACCGACGCCACAATCATTGCCAACGGGCTGATGGTCGCCCCGGCCGTGGATGCCGCGACGACGCTCGCGAACGACGGCCTCAAGGTCCGTGTGCTGGACATGCACACGATCAAGCCGATCGACGAAGCGGCGATTACCGCCGCCGCGTCACAGACGGGGGCGCTTGTTGTCGCGGAAGAGCACTTGCATCACGGCGGCCTGGGGGCCGTCGTGTCACAGGTGGCGGCGGCCACAAGGCCGGTCCCGATCGAATTCGTCAATGTGGGCGACACCTACGCCGAGAGCGGCGATCCGGACGGGCTGCTGCAGAAGTACGGGCTGACAGCCGAGCATGTCGTTCACGCGGTGCGCCGGGCCGTAGACCGCAAGTCCTGACCGCGGCGGGTCCCCGCGGGCTGCGGGCCGCCAGAGCGCAGCATACACCGTGATTGAATTCCGGTCGTTCCGAAACGAGGACCCGCCACACATTCTGAAGTTGTGGCACGAAAGCGGACTTGGCCGGGGCGCCGCCCGGCCCTGGACGACCGATGCGTTCGAGACCTTCAACTACTCCCAACTGTTTTTTGACCGGGCCGGGCTGATTCTGGCCTGCGACGGCGTGCAGCCGGTCGGTTTCACACATGCCGGTTTTGGCTGTACCCTGGACGAGGTGCGGCTCGACCCGCAGCGCGGCGTGATCTGCGCCGTCGTGGTGCACCCCCGGGTGCGGCGGCAGGGGATTGGCCGGGAACTGGTGCGGCGCGCCGAAGAATACCTTCGCGACCGGGGCGCGGCTGAGATTCAAGCCGGCGCGTCGCCGCAGAGAGATCCGTTCTATTTCGGGCTGTATGGAGGGACTCGCCCGTCCGGGTTCCTCGAATCGGATCCGCTGGCGGCTCCATTCCTGGAGCGCCTGGGGTATGTCCCGTTCCAGCGGCATGGGGTCTTCCAGCGGCAACTGGCTTCAGCCCGCGACCCCATGAATCTGCGGATTGCCGCGATTCGCCGGCAGACTGAGTTGGCGGTGGCGGACAGCCCGAATCGGCCGACCTGGTGGTGGTATGCTCATTTTGGCCGCTGGGACTCGGCCGGCATTGACTCGCTCCGTTTCCGGCTGGTACGCAAGGGGACCGGTGAACCGGTTGCGGGCGTCACCGTCATCGGCCTCGAACAATATCGCGAACTCTGGCAGCGCCGGGCGATCGGCCTGGTCGATGTGTTCGTTGCCGAGCCGCTGCGCGGGCAGGGCTATGGACAGACACTGCTCGTGGAAGTGTTGCGGCGCCTGCGGCAGGAATTGATTGACACCGCCGAGATTCACGCGCCGGAGAGCAATGAGGTGGCCTGCAGGGTCGTCCGGGCGGCGGGTTTTGAGCGAGTGGACACGGGCATCGTCTATCGCCGGCAATAGCTCGTCACACGGTATTTCTGGTGGACGTTTCGCTGTCGGCGGCCGCATCGTGACTCTGACCCCGCTCCCGCTGAATGGCCTGGTAGACCTCTTCGCGATGGATCGAAACGTGCTTCGGAGCCTCGATCCCCAACCGGACCTTGTCCCCCTGGATCGAAATCACCATCAGTGTGATGGAATCGCCGATGATGATTTTCTCGTCCTGCTTTCGGCTGAGCACCAGCATGTCCGGTTCTCCGTTCAATTCGCAGACTCAGCGGTCAACGACTCGTGTGTAGGTCGGCATCGCCGATAACCTTACGTCATGCACGACCGCACGGAAGTCGGGAGTCCGCGCCAATTCGCGTCCAATTGCTCGAAGAAACCAGTTGTGAGGCGAATACCATCCGGGGAGGGCATTGCCAGTCGCACCGGTTTGTGCGATCGTGCGACGTCATGAACGAACCCGTCACAGCTCCGCCCTGGTATCACGAGGGACTTGCCTTTCGCTGCACCCAGTGCGGCAATTGCTGCACGGGCATTCCGGGCTACGTCTGGGTGGACGAATCCGAGATTGCCGCAATTGCGAATTACCTGGACAAACCGATCGGCGAAATCCGGCTGATGCACACGCGCCCCGTCCGTGGTCTGGTCTCGCTCTCGGAGTTCGGCAACGGCGATTGCACGTTCCTTGACCCAAAGACCCGTCGTTGCACCGTCTATCCGGCTCGACCGCGGCAATGCCGCACCTGGCCGTTCTGGCGCTCGAATATCGCAACGCCGCAGGATTGGGAGCGGACTCGACAGTCTTGCCCGGGGGCGGGTTGTGGCGATCTGGTCCCTCTTGAAGAGATCGAATTCCGCGCATCGCAGATCGAACTGTAGCGCAGCACAGGTAAAATGAATCGAACACAACGATTTCACTGAACCTGCCGACTATTCTGATCCGATAAGAGGGTGGGAGGTTCGCGCGCCACAGCAGCGACCGACGGTGTAACCTTCTGACTGATCGATGGTTATGATTTCGTAATGGAAACCGCATGTGCGGCTGTCGGCGGCAGGAATTGCCTGTCCGCCTGTAACATGTTCCGTGGACTATTCTTACAGCAATCAAGGAATCCAAAACCAATACCGCACCGGCAGTTTCGAATCGACACGCCTTGACAGTAAGTTGCTGTTGGCACTACAGTTGAGGCGCTTTACA
>CAZWGW010000624.1:0-4720 GCA_964633565.1 uncultured Planctomycetaceae bacterium | reverse complement strand
CTTCCGCAAGTTCGCCCGGCGGAACAAACGGGGGTTACTGACGACTGCGGCGGCGGCCCTGGTGGTGGTGCTGACGGCGGCCGTCAGTGGCATGCTCATCTGGCAGAAAAACCAGGACCTGCATCAGGCCCTCGACCGCGAGCGGCGCGGAGCGTACTACGAGCGAGTGGCCCTCGCGGAGCGGGAATGGGAATCCAACAACCTCAGCCGGATGGAGCAGTTGCTCGATGCCTGTCCGGAGGACTTGCGCGGCTGGGAATGGCGATACCTCAAGCGGCTGCGGTATGGCGCGCTGGCCCCCCTGCGCCACGAGAGCGGCATCAATTGCATCGTGTTCAGCCCGGACGGCCAGTACCTGGCCACGGCCACGAAAGACGGCTTCGTCAGGCTCTGTCAGGCAAAGACCGGCCAGGAACTGCGGAATTGGCAAGCCCACGACACGGACGCCACCTGCGTGGCGTTCAGCCCCGACAGTCGATACCTTGCCTCGGGAGGCTGGGATGCAAAGGTCAAAGTCTGGGACGTGCGGCACGTCCTGCAGGGCGAGGTCGACGAGCCTTTCCGTCTCCTTGATCACGCACAAGGGACACGGTTATGGAGCGTCGCCTTTCGTCCGGGGGACGGCACACATCTGGCCTCCGCAGGCAGGTCAGCGGATCTGACAGGGGAAGCGACGCTCTGGGACCTGAGCACAAGCCACGCGGTGTTCCGGCTGGATGGCATTGATACGGGGCTGTATTGCGTGCGATTCAGTCCTGACGGCCGGCGGCTCGCCACTGCCAGCCTGCAGGGTCCGGTGAGGGTCTGGGATGCGCAGACCGGCAGGCAGCAGCGAACCTTGGGCAATCACGGTTATACGGACGTCACCTTCAGTCCGGACGGTCACCATCTCGCCGGGGTCGGCGGCCTGTTTGCCGTGCATCCCGATCGCGACGTGGAAGTCTGGGACGCACAGACCGGGCAACAGGTCCTCAGCCTGCACGGCCATGTCGGCGCCCTCCGCTGCGTGGCTTATAGCCCCGACGGCCGCCGCATCGCCTCGGCGGGCCTCGATCAGACCGTCAAGATCTGGGACTCAGCGACCGGGCAGGAAGTGCTCACGCTGCGCGGCCACATCGATAACATCTTTTGTGTCGCGTTCAGCCCCGATGGCCACCAACTTGTCTCGGGGAGCATCGATCGGACCTTTCGGTTCTGGGACGCGGCTCCCGTGGAGCGCGAGCCGGGCCTGGAGTATCTGACGCTCCACGGCCACACGGGCGCGGTCACGGATGTGGCTTTCCACCCCACGGACGGGCGCACACTCGTTTCGGCCGGCACCGACGGGACAGTGCAGCTCTGGGACTTCCGGAGCAGCCAGAACCTGGGCACGCTGCACGAATCCCCGTCGGAATACCGGCTGAGGGTGGCCTACAGCCCCGACGGACAACGTCTCGCTGTGCTCAGCGGGCAGACGGAGCAACAGCAGGTCAGGGTGTGGGATGTCGCAACGGCGGCCGAGATTTGCGCGTTCAAGAATCAGACAAGAGGCGATCTCTGCGTGACGTTCAGTCCCGATGGTCGGCACGTCGCCACGGCAGGCTTCGATTTCAAGGTGCGGGTCTGGGATGCTACGACGGGGACGGAGGTCCACTCCCTCGAAAACCATCAATGGCCAATCCACGGTGTGGCCTTCAGTCCCGACGGCCAACTCCTCGCCTCGTGCAGCGCGGACAGCACCGTGCGTGTCTGGGACTGGAAGACGACGCAGGAGTCGCGCGTCCTCGAGCCCCGACACCTGGCTCGTGTGTATGGCGTGGCGTTCAGCCGCGACGGAGGATTGCTGGCCTCGGCCAGTTGGGACCGGACGATCAAGGTCTGGGACACCAGAACCTGGAGACTCGTCCACGACTTGTCCGACCCTGGCGCGGTGCAGTGCGTGGCGTTCGGCGCCGACCGGCGGCGAATCGCCTGGGGCAGCACCGACGGCACCGTGAAGGTGTGGGACGGGCCCGGCACGGAAATACATGTCCTGCGCGGCCACGCAAGCTGGGTGCAGGCGGTGGCCTTCAGTCCCGACGGAGAGTGGATCGCCTCGGCCAGCCTGGACGGGACCGTCAAGCTCTGGCAGGCGCCACCAGAGCCGACGGCGTCGCAACTGGAGGCAGGTGTACCGGGGAATTAATGCAGCAGCATCTCCGTGGAGGAAGTTCTCATGTCGCGCAGACACATCAACACCAGCCGAAACCAGCGCAGCGCCTTCACGCTGCTTGAATTGCTGGTATCGATCGCCATCATCGGCATGCTTCTCGCGCTCCTGCTCCCGGCCGTGCAGTCGGCCCGTGAGTCCGCGCGCCGCATTGAGTGCACCAACAACCTGAAGCAGATCGGCCTGGCGTGCCACGAGCATCACGACACATACGGCGTGTTTCCGCCGGGCTGGGTCCAGTCCCCGTTCACCGTTCCCCAGGGGAAGATTGTCGAGGGTGGAGCCGGGTTGTTTACGTTCCTCCTGCCGTTCCTCGAACGGAATGACCTCGCCGGGTTATACCGCTGGGATAAGGGTGCGCAACGACCGGAGAACCAGCCGGTGGCGACGACGCAGCTCACGGTTCTGCAGTGCCCGTCGGCAGAAGCGGACCGCTGGGTCACCGCCGTCGAAGACCCAGTCAACTACAGTTACGGCGGCAAAGGCGCCTGCGGTGACTATACGGGCGTCAGGGAAGTCGACGCGAGCCTGGTGCAGACTGGTCTCGTGGACCTGACAGACAACTGCGAGGGGGTTCTCACAAAGGACTTTCTGACGCGCCTCCGCGACATTACGGACGGTCCTTCGCAGACGCTCCTGGCCAC
The DNA here is from genome assembly GCA_964633565.1 of uncultured Planctomycetaceae bacterium. GTDB lineage: Bacteria > Planctomycetota > Planctomycetia > Planctomycetales > Planctomycetaceae > CAZWGW01. The sequence continues at coordinate 1,888 of CAZWGW010000624.1, read as the reverse complement.
AGAATGCGCCGGCCGGCCCACATTGTGGAGGGCGGGCCGGCCGGTTCCAGGGATCTACGCTGGCGGCGGCGTGTGGGTCAGTGGGACCTTAACCTTCGGCCAGGGATCGACGCCGGACGGGACCGCGAAGCCGGGGCCTTGCGCCATCAACTGCACGAATGACAGAGAGGTCTACAGCTTTCACCCCGGCGGGGCGAATGCGGTCTTTGCCGACGGCTCCGTGCATTTCCTGAACGCCAGCATCGACATCCGGGTATTCGCCCGGCTGGTGACGCGGGCCGGCGGAGAAGTCAACAACGAATTCTGATCGGAAATCGAAACGGCCGGCGGGGTCCTTACCGCGAAGCAAGCCCCCGCCGACCGGGCATCGCCCCGGCGCACGGTCTGCGCGCCGCGGCCATGATTGCATCCTATCGCAGGCCAAGTGAAAGGTGCAATCCGATGTTACGCTTGATCCTGGACCGATGGCTGGCCCCGCTGGCGCTGGCAATTCTGTTGACTCCCGCACTCACCTCCGCCCAGGAGACCGACACCCTCACCTTGAGCGGGACGTTCGATATGGATGCGCTGGAGCAGTACGGGGGGACTGTCGCCGCCGATCTGGCCAAGGTCTACGCCAATGGCAACGCGCACTGGTGGTCGCTCACGTTGCAGGGCGTCAGTTATTCGCACGACCACTCGTACAACGAGTCGTACGACGAGGCCGGCAACCTCGCCTACGTCGACGAGCAATATATCACGCGCGTGCACGCGACGTCGTTCGCATTCCAGTTCTTCGGTTTCGACGCGGACAGTCTCAATCAGGCCGTCAGCAGTCAGTTGACGGCGGGCAACCTGGCCGGCAGAGCGTTTTTCGAGCTGCGCAACGGCTGGTATTTCGACGCGTATTATTGGGGCGGCGGGTATTACGCCAACTGGACAATCGGGTTGGCGCCGCCGGACCCGGCCGCGGGCGTCTCGTTCTTTGCCGTCGGGTGGACCGATCCCCAGTTCTCTGCGGATGTCGACGGCTACCCCGTCGTGACGGCGCGACGTGTCTCATCGGATCACACCGTGATTAGGGATCGTCGACCCGGGAACGACGGCGCGCTGGTCTCCTGGGGCAACGCCATGGAGATCGGATCGGCCGGTCCATTCCTGCCGAGGGTGAAGATTGGAGACGCCACCGTGTCGGAAGGAAACCGCGGCACAACGTCGCTGAAACTGCCGGTGACGCTCTCGTGGGCCACCGACCAGACGGCCACCGTGAAGTACGCGACGGCCGACGGCACCGCGCAAACGAAGTCGGACTACACGGCGACCAGCGGCGCCTTGACGATTCCGGCCGGACAGACGCAGGGCACGATCCCGGTTTCGATCAAGGGGGATCGCAAGCGGGAACCGAATGAGACGTTCACTGTGGAACTCTCGAACGCCGTCAGCGCGACTTTTTACACGTGGCGAGCCACGGTCACAATTCTGAACGACGACTGAAGCGTCGGTCAGGCTTCCACCTGACGCAAATACCCTGGGCTTCACCATCCATTCCGTCAGGCGGGAGCCTGACATACGAAATAACGGCCGGCGGGGTCCTTTCCGCGAAGCAAGCCCCCGCCGGCCACCCCTCACCTGACCCTCTCCCCCGTGGGGAGAGGGTCAGGGTGAGGGGTCGGCATCGCCCCGGCGCCCGGTCTGCGCGCCGGTCGTGATGTCTCCCTTTCCACACGCAGACCACTGGAGAGACAACGATGACGATGAACAAGCGGAAATCGAAGTGGATTCTGGCCGGACTGCTCACTGCCTGCGCCTTCGGGGGAATGGCCCTGAAGTTCGCCCGCGCCACTCCCGGGTCGGGAATCATGACGACGATCCTGACCGGACCAACCATGTTTGACGACATCCATGCCAT
>CAZWGW010000623.1:0-4722 GCA_964633565.1 uncultured Planctomycetaceae bacterium | reverse complement strand
AATCACGACCCGGCGATCACCTACATCCAGACCGGTTCGCAGCAGCCGGGGCGGCCGTCGCTCGGGGCGTGGCTCAGCTACGGGCTCGGGAGCGAGGCGGAGGACCTGCCGGCGTTTGTTGTGCTCATCTCGCATGGCTCCGGCAAAGACGCCAACCAGGGGCTGCTGGAGCGGCTGTGGGGGAGCGGATTTCTCCCTTCCAGCCATCAGGGGGTCAAGCTCCGCAGCAGCGGAGATCCCGTGCTTTACCTGTCCGATCCCCCCGGGATCGACCGAAACCTGCGGCGCACGATGCTCGACGGCATTGCGCGGCTCAATGAACAGCAGTTGGCCGCTTCAGGCGATCCCGAGATCGCCACGCGCATCGCGCAGTACGAAATGGCGTTCCGCATGCAGACGTCCGTCCCCGACCTGATCGACTTCTCCTCCGAAACGGCCGACACGTTTGCGCTCTACGGCGACGACGTCCGCCGGCCCGGCAGCTTCGCCAGCAACTGTCTCCTCGCGCGCCGCCTGCTGGAACGGGGCGTGCGGTTCGTGCAGCTCTACCACCGCGGCTGGGACCTGCACGGCAGCCTGCCGACGAACATCCCCAAACAGTGCCAGGACGTCGATCAGCCGCAGGCGGCGCTGATCACTGACCTCAAACAGCGGGGCCTGCTGGAAGACACGCTGATCATCTGGGGGGGCGAGTTCGGCCGCACGGTCTACGGTCAGGGGGGCCTGCAGGACGACTACGGGCGCGACCACCACGGCCGCTGTTTCTCGATGTGGCTGGCCGGCGGGGGCATCCGGCCGGGGACGGTCTATGGCGAGACGGACGACTACGGGTACAACGTGGTTCGCGACGGGGTACACATCCACGATCTCAACGCGACGATCCTGCATTGCCTGGGGTTCGATCACGAGCGCCTCACATTCCGGTTCCAGGGGCGGGATTACCGGCTCACCGACGTGCACGGGACGGTGATCGACCCGGTCATCGGGTGAAGTGCGCCGTTGGCGACGCGGCCGGCAGCCCGAACGGGAATCGAAGGCGGCAGATCGCGCATTATGGCGGCGTGTCACTGCTGGGATCGAACTGCCGATACGCCAGCGTAATCAGGGGGACCATCCCGGCCGCCATAATGAACACCGACAGCCAGGTTCCGACCACAAATGCGGCCATCGCCTTGCCCGAGAGCAGGAACGCTACTGCGCCGATTCCGGCGGCCAGTCCCCCCGTGAGAATCAGCATCACGAACTTGCCGAACATGATGACCATCTGGCGGCCGAAGACCTGCAAATCCAGCCCCCCCGCAGTGGCGAGTCGATAGGGATACAGCAGGAACACCAGGTTCTCCAGCCCGAACACGAGGATGTTGGCCGGCACCAGAAACGCCGCGGCAATTCCGAGGATCTTCATCAGCCCCGGCTGCAGCACCGTCAGCGTGACAATCACGACGAGCTGCAGAAACGTCGTCATGAGCACGGGAACCAGCAATTCACCCAGCACGATGGCGGCCGGCGCGACGGGGAGCGCCTTCAGCGACTCCATCCGATCAACGTCACCGCGGAAGTCGAACCTCACCATCTGGGGAAAGTAGAACAGCGACACGACCCCCATGCCGATGATTGCCGGCCAGACCGCCACGTCGGCGATTTCCGTCTGGAACATCAGCGGCAGCGAAACGGCAACCCCGATCAGGAGGAACATGATCAGAAGTCCGCGCACACTGCGGGCGGCAGTCACCAGTTGGCGCCAGGCGATCGGCCCTGCCCCCCCCCACCACCGCGGGCGGGCGATCCGCCGCACGCTCCCCGGCGGCCGGGCCGCGTGCCACGGGGTCCCGCCCCGGACCCGTTGCAGTCGCTCATGCAGACGCTGGCTGGCGAACACGGAGGCTTCGAGGTAGTCCGCATCGAGCCGCAGGATGACCACGGCGAATGCCCCGTTGATGATCAGCCCGGCGGCCCCCCAGCCGATCAACTCGGGAAACCAGCTCCGTGCGCCAATGATCCGGCCGTAAACGTCGAACGGCGCCAGCAGGCACACGCCGATCCCGGAATGGCGGAAACGCGACACGACCGTGGCCGCCCCCCCTGCGCCGCCATGCCGCAGCGCGAGGACCAGGCCCAGTGCCGCCAGCGCACACACGCCGATGAGTATGAGCCGGCGCCCGCGCGTGAAGGCGCGTTCCGCGACGCTGGCGGCGAACATCGTCACTGCCAGGTGCAACAACTGGATGAACATCACGCCGAGCCATGCCCCAACATACGCCGCCGCCAGCAGCGCCACATGCCGCGCCAGAAACAGCGTGAACATCAGCGCGACGCCGGCCGAGCCGATCGCCATGCCGACCATCTTGTAGGCCAGCAGTTCGCGACGGCGGTAAGGGCCGGGAAACAGCAGGTCGACTTCGGCCGGCTGAAACGTAATGCCGCTCTCCGGCGTAATCGACAGCAGGTTGAGCAGCCACAGCGCCATGAGGCCGATCGGAGCATAGTCACGGACGGCCTGCGGGTCCCCCTGCGGTTGCAGGAAGCCGAGTACGAGCGTCGGTCCGATCCAGACGGCAAGCAGGCCGAACGCGACGACCGTATAGGCGATGCCCTTCGGCGTCCGCAGGCCGCGCGAAATCCGCCGGAATCGGGCACGGAACAGCAGTCGGATCAGCTTGAACAGTGCCGGATGCATGCGCCAGCCGAGCCCTCAGGGAACGTGGTCCGCAGCCGCGGCCGGCTGAGACGTTGTCGCGTCCTGCACGGCGGGCGGTCCTTCGGTGGCGCGAAAGAAGATTTCTTCCAGGGACTCGTCCTCCCGGAGGGACGCAAACGCCGCCCGCACGTCCTGCAGGGGCCCGAAAAACCGCCGCTCGCCGTGGTCCAGGATCAGCAGGTGGCTGCACAGGTCCTCAACGACGTCGAGCAGGTGCGAACTGATGATGATCGCCGCTCCGGCCCGCGCCTGCGCCGCGATCGAGTTCTTGAGCGTGCGGATCGCACGCGGGTCAAGGCCGGTGAACGGTTCGTCGAAGATAATCGCGGCCGGATCATGCAGATAGGCACAACAGATCGCAACTTTCTGTCGCATTCCGCGCGAGAGTTCCTGGGCCAGCGCCCCCTGCTTGGACGTCAGTTCAAACTGGTCCAGCAGCCTGGCCGATCGGGCCTCCGCGTCCGGGACGCGGTACGCCGCCGCCATATACTCCAGGTGCTCGGCCACCGTCAGCATGTCGAACAGCTTGGGATCGTCGGGAATATAGGCCAGACGCGACTTCGCCTGGATCGGATGCGTTGCGAGATCGAACCCTGCGATCGTGATCCGGCCGCGGGTGGGGGGGATGATGCCGCACAGCGATCGGAGCGTCGTGGTCTTTCCGGCCCCGTTTGGTCCGACCAGACCCAGGATCTGCCCTGCCCGGACATGCAGCGACAGTCCGGCGACAGCGACCGTGTCGCGATACGTCTTGTGAAAGTCCTCGATGACGATGACTGGCGGCGCGCCGTCGTTCATAGCCTGCATGATTTCAGACGGAGGCGATGATGGCAAGCCGCATTGCCGGCAACAACTTCATTCCTTGGCCCGGCTGATTTCGTAGTTCCCGCGCGTCTCGTCGTAGTCGAGATTGATCAATCCACGATCAGCCACGTCTTCCAGCAGTTCCGAGAAGCTGCGATAGCCGTAGTAGCCTTCGTTGAACCCGGGATAGACGCGGCGGATCGCCTGCTTGAGCATCGACCCCCAGACCGTGTCGTAGTCCTGCTGCAGCGACTGCAGCACCTCCAGCAGCCGGTCGGTGGCCTCGGCGCGCTTGTCCTTGTCCCGGTCCTTCTGGTCGGCCCCCGGCGGCGGCGGGGCCTTGGGTTTCTGGGCCACGCGGATCAGATCGTCGTAGTAGATGAACTCGTCGCAGTTGGCGATCAGCAGGTCCGACGTGGAACTCTTCACGCCGCAACCAATGACGCGTTTGTTGTTCTCCTTCAGCTTGGAGACAAGGGGCGAGAAATCGCTGTCCCCCGAAATCAGCCCGAACACGTCGATGTGCTGTTTCGAGTAACACAGGTCGAGCGCGTCGACGACCATCCGGATGTCGGCGCTGTTCTTGCCGCTCATCCTGCTGTGGGGAATGTCGATCAATTCGATCCCGTTGCCGTGGAACTCGCGCACGGCGTCGCGGTACTTGCTCCAGTCGCAATAGGCTCGCTTGTAGACGATCCGCCCTTTCTCAAGCAGCCGCTTCAGGATGAGCTGGACCTGAAAACCGCCCGATTTCATGTCCCGGACGCCGAGCGCCAGGTTTTCAAAATCGACGAAGACGGCAATCAGGGGTTCTTCGGACGCTGACGTTGACAAGGTCTGTTTCCGATCCAGTCTGGAGGATGAAGGTGGACGCGAAACGGGATTGTGCGCCACCGCAACAGTTTTTGGCAACCCGTGCGGCACGAGACTCAACAGCTCAGCGGTCCACCGGGCGCGGAGGCTTCAGTTGCCAGCCCTCATCGAAAAAGTCGGCCGCGACGATCTTTCCCGGCCGGCGGCTGCCTGCAGGCTCGCGCAGGTCGACGATCGCCCAGTCCGGCAGCTTCGGCGTCTGGCGGGCATTGTTCAGGTAGTCGTACTCGCGATACGTGAAACTGCTGTTGAGGACCACATACTTTCCCGGATTGAGCGGATTGGGATAGATGAGGACCGGTGCATGCGTCGCCGCGTCGAACGACTGCTCGCCGACGGTGATCTGG
>CAZWGW010000622.1:0-4725 GCA_964633565.1 uncultured Planctomycetaceae bacterium | reverse complement strand
ACAGCCGACATCCGCCTGACGACATGCTCGACCGCTTTTACGCCCCGACGTCGCTCGATCAGCCGTCAATTGAGCTGCCTGAGAACGAGGCGCATCACCTGTCGCGCGTCCTGCGGAAGCGGGTCGGGGACCGGGTCTGCGTCTTTGACGGCCTGGGCGGGGCGGCGGTGGCGGAGGTTGAATCGCTGGGGCGAAACCGGGCGCGACTGGCGATTCTGACCCGGGAACCAGCGGTGTCGCCGGCAGGATCGGCCATCGTGCTGGCGACGGCCGTCCCCAAGGGAGACCGCGCGCGATGGCTGTTGGAAAAGGCTACGGAACTCGGCGTCGACCAGTGGATTCCGCTGCAGACCGAACGCAGTATCGTCGATCCCGGCGCCAAACGGCTCGACCAGCTTCGTCAGACGGTGATTGCCGCCTGCAAACAGAGCGGCCGCAACCGGTTACTGGAGGTTTCCGCGTGCCGTTCGTGGTCAGAGTTGCTGGCCGAGTTCGGTGGCAGTACAGGCTTGATCATCGCGGATCCGACGGGGACGCCGGTCTGGGAGGCGGTCACGAGCCGCGAGGCGGCCGCGACCGGGCGAGTCATTGGGGCCGTTGGACCGGAAGGGGGATTCTCCTCCAGCGAACTGGATTCCGCCCGCGCCGCCCACGCCGCCATCGTTACGCTGGGACCCCGGCTCCTGCGCATCGAAACCGCGGGAATCGCCCTCGCCACCCTGCTGACAACTGCCACGCACGGGGTGTAATCGGCCTTCCGCCGGTCACTTCAGTTCGCGCAGGACTTCAACCTGAGATTCGGCCGTTGTCTACGAACAACGGAAACGATTACAATAGGCAGGCTGGAGTGTCGGCCGGGCGCGGGGTTGCGCGCGGTGTCTGAGTCCTCTCATGATCGGTCCCTCCACACCCGACGCGATTGTCAACCGAGTGCTGGTCGTCGAAGACGACCGCGACGAGGCGGAGTTTCTGCGCCTGCTGTTGCAGAAACAGGGGATGAACGTTGACGTGGCGAAAGACGGCGGTCAGGCGCACGCCGCCTTCTGTATGCACAAGCCCGATTTCGTGCTGCTGGACCTGATCCTGCCCAACGTCACCGGGTTCGAGGTCTGCGAACAACTCAAGCGGCTGAATGACACCGTCCCCGTACTGATTCTGACGGCGATCGAACTGGACGATGCGCGGGACCTCGCCCGGCGCGTCGGGGCGGACGGCTACATCACCAAACCGTATGATCCCGACGAACTGCTGGCGCAGGTTCAGCAACTGGCCAACGAGGCCTGGGCGAAAACGCACCTCGGGCGGGACTCCGGCGCCGATGGCGAAAAGGTCCGCTTCGAGTGCGGTGAATGCGGCAAGCGGCTTAAGGTGAGTGTGACACATCGCGGGCGCACCCTGAACTGCCCACGTTGCGGCCAACCCGTGACCGTACCCCGTCATGTCTGACGCCACGCCACGACGTTGCCGCTGTACGCTGATCCGAGGTTGTTGAGACGCGGTGCCTCCCATGTACGTGCTCGTGGTCCAGACCGGAAAGTATCAGGGAAAGCGAATCAAGATCCCCGACCGGGAGGTCCTGATTGGACGCGATGATACGGCCGGCATCCGCATCGGTTCCGACGACGTCAGCCGTCAACATTGCCGGCTGACCGCGACCCCGAACGGGCTGCTCGTCCGTGACCTGGGCAGCCGCAACGGCACGTTTGTCGATGGCGTGCCGATCGGAAACACGTCCGAAATCCTGCTGCGGCCGGGCGGAACGCTCACGGTCGGTCCCATGACGTTTCAACTGCTGGCGGCGGGCACCAAGCCGATCACGCCGCTCAACGGGAATCAGAAGGCCGACTCGCTGTCAGACGACGATATCGCGACCTGGCTCACGGAAGGGGACACCAGCGTGCAGGTCAGCGGGGCGGACACGACGATCATTATCGGACGCGACGCGACTCCGCCCCCGGCGGCGCCGATCCAGCCCCCGCCGAAAAAACGCGAGTTCAAATCGGTGGCCGAGGAGGCAGCCGACATTATCCGCCGTCACAAGGAACTGCTGGACCAGCAGCAGGGCCAGCCGGAACCGGGCGGGTGACATGCGGATCATTGCCGGACGGCTGCGGCGACGCCGCCTGCTCACAAGGCCCGGACTTGTCACGCGGCCGATCACGGACCGCGTCAAGGAGACCCTCTTTGCACGACTCGACGATGGGCTCTCCGGCGCCCGGGTGGCGGACGTATTCGCGGGGACCGGCACACTCGGCCTGGAAGCGCTCAGCCGGGGCGCACACAGCGTCGTGTTCATCGAACAGGACCGGGAGGCGGCGGAACTGCTGCGGCGCAACGTCGAGACGCTGGGAGTGGCCGAATCGGTGTTGTGCTGGCAGACCGATGCCGTCCGGTCGTCCTACCGTCCTCAGGGCGTGGATGACTTCCTGCCGTACGACCTGATCTTCTTCGATCCCCCCTACCGCATGGTCCACACCCTGCAGCCGGGAACGCCGCTGTTTCGCGCGCTGCAGCGGCTGGCACGGCCGGACGTGTCGGCGAAGTCCGCACAACTGGTTTTGCGCGTCCCCGAACGGGCTGAATTCGCGATGCCCCCGGTCTGGACGCCTGACTGGTCTCTCGAAATTTCGAGCATGGAACTCCACGTTTACACCAGGACCCCGACATGACTCCGTCCGCCAAGCCACAACTCGGCTCGCCCGTTCCGACGCTGGAGTGGGTCGGCGACGCCGGAGGCTGTCTGCGACTCATCGATCAGACGCTCCTGCCGGTGGAATGCCGGCAGATCGAGTGCCGCACGGCGGAATGCGTGTGGGAGGCGATCCGCGCCCTGCGCGTGCGGGGCGCGCCCGCAATCGGCGTGGCGGCGGCATACGGCGTCGTGCTCGGGCTGCAGGAAGCGGCCGGTCAATCCCGCACTGAATTCAACGCCCGGCTGACGTCGGTCACCGACTATCTCGCCACGAGCCGCCCGACGGCCGTCAACCTGTTCTGGGCGCTGGAACGGCTGCGCCGTATCGCCGCTGATAACGCGAAACTGCATGCAGGGCAACTGCACGCGCGGCTCCTTGCCGAGGCACGGGAGATCGAACGGGAAGACTGCGAAATGTGCGCCGCAATCGGTCGGCACGGGGCCACACTCCTGGCGGACGGCATGGGCGTGCTCACTCACTGTAACGCCGGGGCGCTGGCCACTGCCGGCGACGGGACGGCCCTTGCCGTGATCTTCGCGGCGGCCGCGGCGGGGAAGCGGCTGCACGTCTACGCGGACGAGACCCGGCCGCTGCTGCAGGGGGCGCGGCTCACCTGCTGGGAACTGCAGCAGCGGCAGGTTCCGGCAACACTGATCTGCGATTCGATGGCGGGCCAGGTCATGCGCGAGGGTCGCATCCAGGCGGCCGTCACCGGCGCCGACCGGATCGCCGCGAACGGCGATGCGGCCAACAAGATCGGCACATACTCCGTGGCGGTCCTGGCGCGGGCGCACGGCGTTCCGTTCTACGTCGCCGCTCCCTCGAGCACGTTCGACCTGTCGCTGGCCTCCGGCGCGGAGATCCCGATCGAAGAACGGCAACCTGCCGAAATCACGCACGGCTTCGGCCGACAGACGGCCCCGGACGGAATCGGCGTCTACAATCCGGCATTTGACGTCACGCCCGCAGAATTCATCACGGCGCTCATCACCGAACGAGGCGTGATTGGCCCCGTCAACACGGCATCGATCGCCGCCGCCCTTGCGGCGCGGTGATTGAAATCGCAAGCGTCCCTCGAGCGCTGGCGTAGGCTAATCGTCCGGTCAATACCTTTGCTGCCGCACCCTTGAACCTCGCGGTCGTTGCCTTAAGAATACGGGCGTCGCACCACCGTGACGCCCGACCTCAATGATTGCGAGCGATGCCATGCCCCGACGATTGACCCTTGCCGTGACTCCGCTCTCCGCGGCATTCACCGTGCTTTGCTCTGCGTTGGTCACAATTGCGGCCGACGACGTGCCGCAGGGGCTCCCCAAGATCCGCTATCCCGGGGACAACCCGCCCACGGAAGCGAAAATTGCGCTCGGCAAGCAACTCTACTTCGACCCGCGGATGTCGCTCGACAACACGGTCTCCTGCGCGACCTGCCACGACCCGAAGAAGGGATGGAGTAACGGCGAAGCGGTCGCGACCGGCGTCGGCGGACTCAAAGGGGGGCGCAGTTCGCCGACGATCATCAATTCCGCCTACGGCGGCCTGCAGTTCTGGGACGGCCGCGCGGCGAGCCTCGAAGACCAGGCGCTCGGTCCGATCCAGAACCCGATCGAAATGACGATGACGCTCGACAAAGTCGTCGAGCGCCTCAACAAGATCGACGGCTACCGCCAGCAGTTCCAGGACGTGTTCGGCACGGACGTCACGTCGGAAGGGATCGCCAAAGCGATCGCCGCCTACGAGCGGACCGTGCTGTCGGGAGACGCACCTTACGATCGATTCAAGGCCGGCGACAAGACGGCCCTTTCAGAGTCCGCGCAGCGCGGCCTGGCGCTGTTTACGGGCAAGGCGCACTGCAGCGCCTGCCACAGCGGGCCGAACTTCACCGACAACGCGTTTCACAACGTCGGCGTCAGCATCGACCGCGAGAACCCCGACCTGGGGCGGATCGAGATCAGCAAGCTCGGCGGCGACCGCGGCGCCTTCAAGACGCCGACGCTGCGGGAAATTGCCCGCACCGCCCCCTACATGCACGACG
>CAZWGW010000621.1:0-4746 GCA_964633565.1 uncultured Planctomycetaceae bacterium | reverse complement strand
GGAACCCGCCGTCAAACTGTTCGAGCCGGCGGCGCTCAAGGTCTTTGACCAGCTTCCCGCCGATCAGCAGAACACGACGATTCACCAGACGTTTGTGCCGGAGGCCGCTGCACCGCAGCCGCCGCACTCCGCCGACGAGTGGTCATCGCAGCGCGATGAGTGGATGTCCGCGCTCCGTGAACGATGCTTCCGAGGCTGGCCCGAGGAAACACGTCTGCCCCCGTGGACGCTCGACGTGCGGGAACGCCTCCACGCCGTCGCGGGAGGCGTTCGGCTCACAGCGTACGATTTCACGAGCCAGGAACCGTATCGATTGACGTTGTACGTCGCGGTGCGCGAGGGATTGGGGCCGCGGGACCTGGACCTGATTGTGCTCAATGTGCTGGACCAGGCCGGGTGGGACCAGTTCCGGGGAACGATGCGAGCGGGCTTTCCGGACGTGTTTTCGGAAAAGTCGACCGAGGCTGCCGACGCCGCGGGTTGGGAGGAGTTGCAGCAGATGCTCGCCAGGCACGCCTGGGGCATGGCGTGGATGGCGCCGCGCGGTGTCGGGCCGACCGAGTGGTCGCGCGACGACAAGAAACGGACTCAGATCCGCCGACGCTTCATGCTCCTTGGGCAATCGGACGACGGCATGCGCGTCTGGGACGTCCGCCGCGCGGTGCAGGCACTCCGTTCCGTCAGCGGGTTTCGCGACGTCCCGCTCTGGCTGCAGGGCGAGCGAAACTCCGCCGGATGGGCGCTGTATGCCTCGCTGTTCGAGCCGGGCATCGCACGGCTGGATTTGTGGGAATTGCCGCACAGCCACCGCGATGGGCTGACTTTCCTCAACGTTTTGCGATTTCTGGATGTGCCTCAGGCTGTCGCGGCGGCCGGCGAACGTACCACAGTGCGGATCTACGACGCGGACGCATCCGCCTGGCAGTTTCCGCTCGACACTGCCGAGCGGCTGGACTGGCCCGATCATCGGATCGAAGTGCGGGCGATTCCGTCAGCGCCGACCGAGTGACGCCGCCGTGCGACTGTTTATCTCCGAATACGTCTGCAGCGGCGCCTGGCCCGACACGCGCCTGCCGAAGTCGCTCGCGCGCGAGGGGCGGGCCATGCTCACGGCATTCGCCCAAGATTGCGCGCGGGTTCCGGACTGCGAAGTCGTCATCTCGTGGGATGCGCTGCGATTCGGGGCCTGGAAGCACGCGGGTGTGCGTGCCGTCGCGGTGTCGAACCCGGCGGAGGAATGGCGGCAATTCCTGAAATTGTCGGCCGAATCTGACGCCACGTACGTCATCGCTCCGGAACTCGACAATCTGCTGGCAATTCGCTGTCAGGCGGTCCTCGACGCCGGAGGACAATTGTTGAACTCAACTCCGGAGGTAATTGAACTCTGCAGCGACAAGCTGGAGCTGGCCGCGGAACTGGAGCGGATCGACGTAGCGACGATTCCGACTCGGTTGTTCGATCCGGAAGTGTCGGAACTGTGGCACGAATCCGCCGTCGTCAAACCACGGTTCGGCGCCGGATCTCAAAACATCTTCGGCGTGTGGGACCGGCGATCCTTCCGGCCGTTGCGGAAAATCTTTGCCGCCGAGCCGCAGACTCGCCAGGGAATCGTGCAACCGTGGGTGGCAGGAACGGCGACGTCCGCCGCGGCATTGTTTGGCAGGGGAGGCGAGTGTCGAGCCGTTCTACCGCCTTCCGAGCAGGTCCTCAGCGAAGACCGGCAGTTCCGCTACCTGGGAGGCCGGATTCCCTTCGCGCAGGAGTGGGAAGGGCAGATTGCCCAGACGATCCGCAAGGTGGGCGCGGCCGTCGGTTTGTTCCGCGGCTATGTCGGATTCGATTTCATTGTCGACTCCCGACAAGGACAGCCGGTGCTGGTCGAAATCAATCCACGTCTGACGACGAGCTACATCGGCTACCGCCGGTTGGCTATGAACAATCTGGCGGAACTCATCTTGAGTACTGCGCGAGGGGCCGTCGAGGTCGCCTGGCGGCCCGGCGTGATCGCGTTCTCCTGCGACGGACGGCTGATTGAGTCCGACTGGTAAGCCGCGGATGAGTGAGAGAGGAGGCGTCATGCGCGTGATCGGATTGGACATCGGCGGCGCGAACCTGAAGGCGTCCGACGGCGAGTCCCTGTCTCTGTTGCAGCCGTTCGCGCTCTGGAACGCGCCGGAGCGCCTCTCCCAAGCACTGGGCGGACTGTTGAGCAGCTTCGGCCAGTACGACGCGCTGGCCGTGACCATGACGGGCGAACTGGCCGACTGTTTTTCCACAAAGTCCGAAGGAGTCAATCACATCCTGGACGCCGTCGAACGGGTGTCGAACGGCCGCCCGGTCCACGTCTGGCAAACGGGCGGCGAGTTTGTCACCCCGGCGGAGGCACGCGAACTGGTCCCGCTGGTCGCGGCCGCCAACTGGCATGCGCTGGCGACCTGGGCCGGCCGCGTTGTGCCACATGGCGCTGCGCTGCTGATCGATTGCGGTTCGACGACGACTGACATCATTCCGTTGCAGGATGGCGCGGCGGTGCCGGAGGGTCGGACCGACATCGAGCGCCTGCTTTCGGGTGAGTTGGTCTACGCGGGAGTGCGGCGCACACCGCTCTGTGCGGTGGCGTCGGCCGTCCCGTTCAGGGGGAGTGAGTGCGCCCTCGCCGCGGAACTGTTCGCGACCACGCTCGACGTCTACCTGCTCCTCGGGGCGGTCCCGGAGTCCCCCGGGGACCGGAATACCGCGGACGGTCGTCCAGCGACACGGGCGGCCGCCCGGGCCCGGTTCGCCCGGATGCTGTGTTGTGACAGCCAGGACGTCTCCGACGACGACGTGTTCAGGGCGACCCGGTTTCTGGCACAGGCACTGTTGAACCGGCTGGGGTCGGCCGTCCGGCGAGTCCTGGACCGAATGGACCGGCCGTGCGGCACGGTGCTGACCTGCGGCGAGGGCAGTTTCGTGTTGGCGGAGGTGGTTGCCTCGATTCCCCGGCTGACGCAGGCACAGGTACTGCCACTGGATGGTGCCTTGGGGCCGCAACACTCGCGTGCCGCGTGCGGCTTTGCACTGGCGCGGCTGTTGAGTGAATGGCTCTCACGGGCTCCTGCGGCCGACCTTTTGAATTGACCCCCGCCGCGCACGGGCTAAAATCAGGATCGGTCAACGAACGACATGGACCTCAGGGGCGCCCCACGGACCAGGTGAATTCCTTGAATCGGCCCGTGGTCTTTGACGAGTTGCGTCATTTGGTCTAGCCTACGCGGCGCTCCCGGCCCGGCAGCCCAGGTTTTCGGCTGGACGGTTCGGCCCTTCGTGGAGCGACGGTGGACGAGATTCCGCAACCTTTGTGAGGAGCCAGCGCCGGTGCAAGTGGCGATTGCCTGCCGACACGGCAGTATCAAACCAGATCTCAATGAGTACATCCGGTCAAAATCCGAAAAACTGCTCACCTATTTTGAACGGGTCACAGCCATCCAGGTGACGCTTGACTTCGATCACGAGAATGTCAAGGTCGAGATCCTGGTGGACGCCGAGCACAAGCACAACTTCGTCGCTTGTGCGGAAGGGGAAGAGGTCGGGGCCACGTTCGACCAGACCTTGCACAAGATGGAACAGCAAATCCGGAAGTACAAGGAAAAGGTGCAGGACCATCGGCGCGACCGCCCGCTGAACGAAGCCTTGGAGGCGCGAGCGCCCGAAGAGACTGTGGAGTAGTTGTGTACCTGTCGGGCGACGCACGCGAGGACATCCCCCTCGATGACAGACTGCAAGGTCGGTTCGGAAGTGTGTCGGCGGCATCGGCAAAGGAGCCCTGAATGAAGCTCACGGAGTTTGTCATCGAAAAGGCGATCATCCCGGACCTCAAGGCCCGTACCAAGGACGAGGCCGTCCGGGAGATGGTCGCCGGACTGCGCCAGGCCGGACGCATCGCCGGCGAAAACGAAGCCCCGATCACTGCGGCCATCATGAAGCGGGAAGAGCTGGGCTCGACCGGGATCGGCCGCGGCGTCGCCGTTCCGCATACCAAGCATGCCTCGGTTGATTCGCTGATTGCCACCGTGGCCCTCAGCCGCAGTGGACTGGATTTCGCCAGCCTGGACGGCGAAGATGTATATATTCTGTTCCTGCTGATCTCGCCGCCGGATCGTCCGGGCGACCACCTGCGTGGCCTGGAGACGATCACCCGGCACTTGAAGAACGACGATTTTTGCCGGTTCCTGAGGCAGTCCACGACTGGTGCGCAGGTCTGGGAACTGCTGCAGGAGGCAGACGCCGGCCAGGCCTGATCCGGCGCGGTGGCCGCGCCCTGACTGACCAACGCGGACCGGACAGTCGATCCTCCAACCTCCTGCCTTCCGGCCTGACGATGATCGCCACCTCCCGCGGAGCGCCCCTGCGCTGGGGCCGCGGGCCGATCCGGTGAATTGCCTTTCCGACGTCGATGAGTCCACCCGTTGTCCGCCGCACCGTCACCGTGACCCTGGAGAACGGCCTGCACATGGTGCCGTGCTCCGAGATCGCCAAGTTCGTGCGCGATTTTCCAGGGCAGGTCCTGATCCACAAGGACCACTACGCCGCGGACGCCCGTTCCATCCTCGACCTGTTGCAGCTCAAGGCCGAACAGGGGACGACGCTGATCATCGAGGCGCACGGCGAGTCCGCAGAGGAGGTCGTCGACGGGCTGGTCCGGCTGTTCGCGTCGAAATTCGAGGTTCCGCGTCCGCCGCCGCCCCCCCCGGCAGGCCTTCCATG
>CAZWGW010000620.1:0-4755 GCA_964633565.1 uncultured Planctomycetaceae bacterium | reverse complement strand
TGTCCGGATCAATCAAAGTGCCGTCGGATGCAACGAGGTATCCGGGGAACAGTGCGGACTCACGTAGCGGCGCATCATCGAACGTGTCACTGGGCTGGGCACTTGGGATGGGATTCTCCACCGCCTCCGCGATTGCCTCTCGCTTCTCCCCCTCGCCGAACCACTCGTCCCAGTCGGCCTCCGTCATCATCGGGACGGCTTCGTCCTGGTCTTGCACCTCCTCGAACGGGCGGACATTTCCGTACCGCGTGATTTCGTCGTCCGAGCAGAAGTCCCCCACCCAGTCACCCGACGGTGCTTCCAAGACCGGCGCAGCGAATAGAGCCCCGTCCAACCGCGTATGTTGTCGTCCGAATTGCCAAGGAACGAATCCCGCCGGACCGCAGCAGGCGCGCGTGATTTGATGATCCCCTTCGCTTGAACTCGCGTCAACGCCGCCGACTTTCGTGGCGCACAATGTTGTGACCGCACGCCAGCGGCAATCGCATCACTCTAAACCCAACCGACGACGCTCCTGGCTGATCACGCCTTCCAGCCACTCGGTCGCAGTCCCAGACGCACTTTTCTCCTCAAGAACGCGAAGGTACGCTCCCTGCTCCCGATCCCAAGGCTGCCAACCATGCCCTATCGCCTCAACCAGCTTCGGGAACTCGCGACACCAATAAAGCGCTCGCTCCCAACGCCCGAGGTACGCGTTGAACCCGGCCAGCGCGTGTGCATCGGGGCTCTTGAGGATCTGCTTGCTCTCGTAGAGTTGCAGCACGTCCGTCGGAACGAGCGGCTCCACAATGCTCGGAACAAACTCCCGCTTCATCGCATCGATCACGCGGTCCCGCATCTGCGCATGGTTTTTGGGGTAGATTGATTGGTATTTGATGCTGAGCATCTGCACCAAACCTCCGGCCTCGGGCGCGCACAGCACATGAATTGCCGCCATCGGCCGATACGCCCCGGTTCGCAACGCTTCGAACCAGATCTGCTGCAGAATGGGATTTACTTCGCGGCCGATGCAATGTTTTGTGACTAAGTGCCACGAAGGAAACGCACTCAGGTAATCCCGCGTAATCGCTTTAAGCTCCGATTTCATTTGTGGTCGCCTTTATGAATATCAGCGTGGCTTGACCTCGATGACGGGCACTGAATCAGCCAGTCTAGCAACCCTGCGAATCTCGTCGATGCGCGATTGCGACAAGGCGTTTCCCCAGAACTTGTAGTCATACACGCAAGTTGGGGCGTCCAGCAGTCCCTCAAGAACGTCCAGCTTGACGGTGTAGTCCAACAACTCACCTTCTCGCCACAAATGTCCGCCACGATATCGCACTTCTGTGCTGAGTCCGCGCTGACCGAACATCTCTTGGTACCGAGTTAACAGGTCATCGCAGTATCCATGCTGTTTTGTGCCATTTGGACCTGATGCGGTCAGAGACTGCCGATTGCCCCAGGCTGCAGCACGATCGGCGATGTCCTGGACGAGCTGTGCGTTGGACCTCTGGATGCCAAAGATTTCCGAAACAGCCGACTGTTTGTCGGCCAACTCTTCACCCACCTTGTTGACAAGTCGACCGCCGTCAACGATGAGGCCTTCCGGCGTTCACGCACGTTTCGGCCTCCCTGCTCGCTGGACCGGCACAACCGGTCCGTTACACCAGAGGCTTCGACGGGCTTGTTACCTCCTCCGTCGCTCCGATGGCTTCCGGCTGGAGCGACCCGTCGCCGGGTCGGACTTGCACCCACTGGCAATCGCCGACTTTCACGGCGCGTGTCAGTTTGCGGGTTAAAACCAGCCACTCCTTTGCGGGTTAAAACCGGCCAGTCGGGTTGAGATTTGCGGGTTATTTGCCAGTCGTGTTCGTGGAGTTCTTCGGCCGACCCGGTGCGCGGGTTGGGCCGGTTTTGGATTCGTCTTTTGCGGGTTGGGCCGAATCTGGCTTCGCGGGTTCGACCGCGTTCAGACCTTGGCTCGTATCGGCCGCACGACCCCTGAGCCTGTAGCTCTTGCCTGTGATCTGGATCAGTTCCGAGTGCGTCGACCGATTGATCTTTTTCAGCGAGGCATCGCTGCGCAGGGCACTCCGCGAGTTCAGTCGCCACTACCATGCCGAACGCAACCATCAGGGGCTCGACAACGAGCTCATTGAGCCGGGAGAGGAAGTCGGCCACGAGAGCGGCCCCGTCCGCTGCCGGGAGCGCCTGGGCGGCATGCTCCGCTACTACTACTACCGCGCCGCGTGACGCGGGACGCCGCGAACCCGGTGCAACACTCTCCAGCGCCGCCGCTCGCGGTGTGCGCCGGCGGTGAAATCCACTCCATTTCGACCGCGCCGACGCCCCGCCGACGCCGCCGTGTGAGCCGAATCGCCACTCGCGCCGACCGCCCGGATACGTCGAAATCGGGTTGTCAAAGAGCAGTCGCCCGACGGCGGAATATTTTGACCGTACGCGAGCCAACTCCCCTCTCGGACCAGCCGTCCTGATAAGCCCAAACCGCGTTGCCAAAGAACAGTCGCCCGCCGGCCGAATATTTTGACCGTACGCGTACGGTGTCATTGTGGCAGTGAACCCTTCTTGTCACTCTTTCTGGCTGGAAGCAACAGTACATCGCAATCCGGGCGCCGCCTCTCGAACCGCGCCAACTCGCCTGGTATTACTTCGCCTTCGCGAACTTCCAAATGCTTCAGCTGAGTCATGCCGATGAGCACGTCGAAGCATTCGGAATCGAGTCCCTTCACCCCATCGAGATACAGGGAGTCCAGACGCGAAAGACGGGCCAGATACGCTAGCCCCTCCGCTGTCACCGTCCCGTCGAACCCGAACGACTCCAACACCTCCAACTGCCGCAAGTGGCGCAGCCCGACGTCCGTGATCTCCTGGTGTTGCAACCACAGCTTCCGCAGTGTTCGCACGCGTCCGACCGATTCAAGGACGGCGTCATCGATTTTGGTGTCGACCAAGTTCAACTGCCTCAGTTTCGGAAACTGCTCGACAACCGCCACGCCCGGGCCGACGTCCGTTTTGGCCAAGCTGAGGTATTCCAGCTCCGACAAGTGGCTCAGGAACGCCAGCCCAGCATCGCTGATCCGAGCCTCCTGCAGCGTGAGGTCGCGCAACCCGACGACTTGTCCGATGTAGGAGAGCCCTTCGTCCGCGTCGACCTGTGGCGAGCACGACAGCCGTTCGAGCTTGGGCAGTGTCAGCAAGACCTCCAGGCCCTTGCCCGTCACCGTCGTGTCGCTGAGGAACAGCGCCGTCAAGTGCGGCAGGTCCTTCAGGTGCCGCAGCCCTTCGTCCGTCATGTCGCTCGGGTTTGCATCGATCTCTCGAACCCACCGTGCTTTGGCGACCAACGGACACGCCTGGTCGACGTTCGCACGCACCCCCATGTAGATCTCAATAATCCGGTTGTGCTCGTCCAGCATCGACCCGATATCGGCTTTCTTCAGCCGTGCAGCCAATTCGAAGTCGTCCATCGTCGCTACCGCCATCTTTCTCCATCGCTCCCTCTCGCGAGGGCGCTCGCTTCGGTTCTACGGCAACTACGTCATTGTCGATCACGGCGTCTCGTCACTGCGGCCCGTTCAGAGCGTCACTGACGATGCCGGACACGCCGCCCAATCCCGCCCTGCGCTCGGCGGAGTGGCCTGGCGGAAGCAACTTCCCAGCATTGTCATACGCTGCTGACACAATGCCTTCGACCGCTGGTCCCATCATGGCCTGGTACGACATTTCAACAAGCGCGCCCTCGACACCAGATAGTTCCGGGTGCTTCTCCCCCTCCCCCGCCCAGCCGCGCTTTGCGTCGAGGAATGCGAAGATTAGGCCAATTCCGGCGAGGCCAGCCGCGCGCTTGCCGGCGGACCTCAGCAACGTACGTCGCGCGACGTCGTCAAGACCATTGTAGGCGTCCAGCGCTTTCTTGGCGCGACGCGTCAATTCAACGGTGTTGTCGCCGTTGACAATCTTCCGAGCAATGCACTTCGTTTCGGCCTTCGTCAACTTACTGTTCAGTTGCATTGCCGCTTCGGCGACGGCGATGCTCCTGAGGAACCCTTGCCGCCATTTCTTGATCAGCGCCACGTCATCGGCGAGATCAGTCACCTGTTTCGCGGAAAGCCAGCCATTTGTCAGCTCACCAGTCGAGATCCACTTCGCCAACTGCTCTGCGTCCTTCAAGTTCTTCAGTCATCCATCCTTGATCAGCCTGCGCATGATCCGTTCGACGGCGTCGTTGTATTCCGAGTGCTTAACGCCATCCCATGCGTCGTAGCCGTGATTATAGACGTCGAAGAACTCGGTCGCTTTCTTCAAGTAGTCGACCATTTCTTGTGTGATCAGCCCTGCCTTGCGCAGCGCATTGTACACCGCCTGCGGGATCCAATGGTGCCCATCCGCGCTGCCGCAGACCATGTTGCACAGCATCGCATACGCCATGTTGGCTGTGCCGGTGGCAACCATGAC
Organism: uncultured Planctomycetaceae bacterium; assembly: GCA_964633565.1. Taxonomy (GTDB): domain Bacteria; phylum Planctomycetota; class Planctomycetia; order Planctomycetales; family Planctomycetaceae; genus CAZWGW01. Next base: position 300 of record CAZWGW010000620.1, on the reverse strand, counting down.
GTTCTGGGGCGGTGCCGCTGTTTCATCAGTCGGTGTCATGGGGCTGTTCGTCGCTTCCCCGATGGCCGCCTGCGCCCCCCCCTCGCCGAACCACTCGTCCCAGTCGGCCTCCGTCATCCCTGGCTTGGCCTGGTCCTGTTGTCGCACTTCTTCGAATGAGCGGACGTTACCGTACCGGGTAACGTCGTCATCGGATATGAGAAAATCTCCTACCCAATCGCCGGAGGGCGCAGTCAGGTCGGCGCCTTTGTGCTGGTCGTAATAGCTCCAGTTGTCGATCGTCCCCGGACCGCTGAATGA
>CAZWGW010000619.1:0-4764 GCA_964633565.1 uncultured Planctomycetaceae bacterium | reverse complement strand
CCGAAACGGACCAGCGCGGCATCCTCTGGATAAAGTTCGAGCATCAGCCACACGGTGCCGAGGTTGGCGATGCGATAGATCGGCTCGCCGGCGGAGACGTACTGCCCTTCGACGGTCAGCTTTTCGATGACGGTGCCGCCGATCGGGGCGTAGATTGTCTGCCGCAGTTTCGGCTGGTTCGATTCGTCGAGTTCGGCAAGCTGCTCGTCCGTCATGCCGAGTTCGACCAGCCGCTGCCGCAGGTTTACGACCATCTCCTGCCAGGTTTCCTTGACGGCCGGGAGCGCGGCTCCCTCCGGGCCGCCGAGGCGCTTGCGGAATTCGACGTACTTCGATTGCTGCTCATAGAGCGACGGGCTGTACAGCACCGCGAGATGGTCCCCCTTGGCGACCTGCACGCCGGTGTAGTCGGCGTAGAGTTTCTCGAGGCGGCCGTCGACGTAGGCGGCGATCGTCGCCTGCCGGCTCTCGTCGATGGCAATCGACCCGACTGTCTCGACGGTGCGGTTGATCGGCCGCCGCTCAACAGTGGCCGTGGCGATGTTGGCGAGGCGGCGCGCCGCGGGGGGAATCGTGACGGCCAGTTCGTCAACGTCGAGCCCCGCGGATCCCAAGGGTTCCAGTTTCATTCCGCAGATCGGGCAATTGCCCGGCGCTGTCTGCCGGATCTGCGGGTGCATCGGGCAGGTATAGATGACGCCCGCCGCACCTTCGGTGGTGACTGTCGCCGGGGCGGCTGCGGCCCACCAGCCGAAGCGCTGCCCCAATCCCAGCATGGCGACACCGGCGATGAGCGCCAACATCACAACGGCCGACTGCACGGCCAAACGGATGAAGAATCGCCGATCGAACGTGCCCTCCTGGCGCGGCGGTGCGGCGGCAGCCGGCGCGGCTGGGGGTGGTGCGGTCGGGGGAGGGCCGGGCTGGTCCGACATCGACGGGTCTCAATCAACGGCGGTGAAGCATTCCTCCCAGGCGGCCGCCGGCGGACACTGCGGGTTTGCGAGTTCGCGGCGACTGCGCGTCTTCGGCTGACACTGTCACGCTCATGGGGACGATTTCCAATGCCGGCGGATCGGCGGGGAGTACGGCCGGGGGCGCTTCCGGCGGCGGGACCGGGAGCGTCGCGAGGTCGCGGGCCACGGCCTGCTCGATGCGGGCCAGCGCCACGGCCCAGTCGCCGATCGCGCGATGGTAACCCTCCTCCAGCGTCAGCACGGTGCGGAAATCCTCGATCACGCGGTCAAACTCCACGGTGCCGGGACCGACGTAGGCCCGCTGGTCGGCCTCGAACGTGCGGCGTGCCTGGGGCAACATCGTGTCATTATAGAGCCTGGCGGTCTTGGCCGCAGCGCGGGCCTGTTCCCGCAGCTCGGCCAGGAGGGCCTCGTACTGCCGCTGCACGTCCTCAACGGAGAACTGCGCGGCGATCCGCATGCGGGCCGCCTCGTCGCGCATGGCGTCGTACTTCTCCCGCCAGATCGGCACGCTGACCATCGCGCCGATCTGCCATGAGTCGATCCCGCCGAACGCCGGCTCGCCGGGCGGCCGCGCCTTGTCCATGATGATCCAGTCGACCCCCAGCGTCACTTCCGGCCGGCGCTCCAGTTCGGCCACGCGCACGCCCCACTCGCTCGCCGTCGCCCGCAACTGGGCCGCGGCGATCTCGGGCTGGCCCGCCCAGGCGGTCTGCCGCAGCGTGTCGAGGGTCCAGGACGGATCGGCAACCGACAGTTCCGTCGCAACGGCAATCGGCGTCTCGGCCGGACGGTTGAGGATGCGGTTCAACCCGGCCTGCAGCGACAGGCGGCGTTCCTCCAGGGCGTACATCTCTTCCGTGAGGCGGCTCAATTCCAGCGTGCCGAGCAGCACGTCCCCCTCGGTCGCAGACTGCGCCACGACCTTGTCGTTGGCGACGTCGATCAGCAGTTGGATCAGCTCCTGGTTGCCGCGGTTGATGCGAATCTGCTGGTCGACGACGTACAGCCTGCTGTAGGCGATCTTGATTTCGGCGATAGTCTTGAGCCGCTCGGCCTGCCAGGCGTTGTCGAGCGCCCACGCCTGGAAGCAGGCCTGCTGCTCCTGGGCGCTGAGCCGCTTGAGCCACGGGATGCGCTGATTGAACGACGCCATCGCGAACTGCTGGCCGTCGGCAAACTGCATCGGTGGGACGATGCCGGCGCCGCCGAGCATCGGATCGGGGAGCGCGCCGACGTAACGGACCCGTTGCCACGCGGCGGCCGCTTCCTGCTGCATCTGCTGCAGGCGGGGGTTTGATGCGAGCGCGTGGGCCGACAGGGCGGCGAGATCGGACGCGGACTGGCCCGGCGCCGCCGTGACTTCAGTCGATTCCGCCGACTCCTCGTGTGCGACCGGCGTAACGGGAGCCGACTTGTGGCCCGCGGTGTCACGGCGCAGCAGAGGCTGCGTCGAATTAGTGCGGCCGGTGCGCGCGTGGCCGGTCGGGGACGCTCGGGCGGCCGCTGGGGGTGGGCGTAATTCGATCGGAGCGGTCGCAGAATGCGCGCAGCCTGCCCCAAACAGCGCGGCCAGCATGAGCCAGCGCAGGACGTCTCGGCGATGGGACCGAACCTCCGCGGTCCACACTGTGCGACGGGATGGCATCCGACAGAATCCGTTCCGGTGATGCATTCCGCACCCCTTCGTCTGATCGGCGGGACGGCAGAATCAGTGCAACGCGAATCGGCCTCGAAGCGGCCGGGGGCGGAGCTGAGGTGGAACCTGCGTTCTGCGTTGAGTTTGCGGGGTCGTTTGCGAGTCCGGCTTGCGTCGGAACGCAAATCTGGAGAATTGTCCGGCCCCCGGCTAGAATCCGCTCAAGGGACGGCGCTTTCGTTCGAACCCAATCGGGCTGCGCGCGTCCGATCGATCAACCCCTTGCTCTGACTGGCGCCCCGACTTTCTGGCTGGCACTATGTCCGCAACCGTCGAAAAACCGCGTGATCCGCTCGCCGCGCTGCGCATTTCGCGCGATCCGCCACCGCGGTCCCCCGGCGGCGGGAGGCGCTGGCTGCGCCGGTTCGTCGTCCTGCTGCTGTTGCTGGGTCTGGCGGCTGCCGGAGTGTACGGCGCGTCAAAATCAGGCCTGTTGAACGTCGCCGAGGCGCTGCAACCGCGGGCCGAGGTGCGCGTCGTTCGCGTGAGTGTCGAGACCGGGCGGGCCGGGGACGCGATCGTCGTCGCCACCGGTTACCTGGAATCGCGGCAGCAGGCCAGGATCGGCGCGCGCGGCACCGGGCGGATCGAGACGCTCAATGTCGAAGAGGGGATGCGCGTCAAAAAGGGGGACATCCTCGCCATTCTGGAGCACGCCGACATGGACGCCGCCCTGGCGGCTGCCAAGGCTGTCGTGCTGCAGTCGCAGGCCCAGGTCAGCGAACACGAAGTGGACATCGAGCGGATGAAGGCGGACCTCGACCGCGTGGAGGAACTCGTCAAGTCCCGCGCAGCGGCCGAGCAGCGCTACGACGAAGTCCGCTTCCTGCATGCCGCCGCCGTGGCGAAGCGGGAGTCTCTGGTCGCGGCCGTCGCGCTCGCCGAAGCGCGCGTGCGCGAAGCGGAGCAGTTGATCGAGAACATGTACGTCCGCGCGCCGTTCGACGGGACGGTCATTTCAAAGGACGCTGAATTGGGAGAGTCGATCCTTCCGGGTGGACTGGGGGAAGGCTCCGGGCGCGGCTCGGTCGTCACGATCGCCGATCTCGATCACCTGGAAGTCGACAGCGACGTGAAGGAGGACTACATCAGCCGTGTGAAGATCGGCCAGGGGGCCGAGGTGGCGGTCGATGCCGTGCCCAGCCGCCGGTACACCGGCAAGGTCCGCAAGATCATCCCAATGGGGGACCGGGCGCGGGCGACGATCAAGGTAAAAGTCGAAATCGTCGATGCGGACGCGGCGCTGTTCCCCGAGATGAGCAGCACGGTCTATTTCCTGCCGGACGAGACGGGTGAAGTGAAAGAGGTCCCCGAGCGACGGATCTTCTGCCCGACAGACGCCCTCGTGACCGACGGGGATTCGACATTCGTGTGGCTGGTCGATGAGGAGGAACGCCTGCGGCGGGTTGACGTCTCGGCCGGCCTGGACAACGACGGGCGAACCGAGATCCTGAAGGGCTTGTCCGGAGGAGAGCGCGTCGTCGCGCGTCCTGCTGCGGAATTGCGGAGCGGCCAACTGGTCAAGGTCGCCGAGTGAACGGTACACTTGACCACCTGCTGTGCATCTGCGACAACTCGTCGCGTCACACGTCCCCGCGGCAATCGAAGTGGAGCAACCCGTGTCGGCTGAGCATCTCAACGGCGAACCGGTCGTCGTCGTCCGCGATCTGCACAAGGAGTTTCACCGCGACGAGATCACGATCCCCGTGCTGAAGGGGATCAACCTTGAGTTGCGGGCCGGCGAATTCATGGCCCTGATGGGGCCGTCCGGGTCCGGCAAGTCGACGCTGCTGAACCTGGTGGCCGGGCTGGACCGGCCGACGTCGGGCACGCTCAACGTCGTCGGGCATCGCCTTGGTGACATGTCCGAGGGCGAACTGGCGCGCTGGCGGTCGCGGCACATCGGCTTCATCTTCCAGCTTTATAACCTGATCCCGGTCCTGACGGCGTTCGAGAATGTCGAATTGCCGCTCACATTGACGCGACTCGGCAAAAGGGAACGGGCAGAGCACGTTCAGGCGGCGCTCGAAGTTGTCGGCCTCTCTGACCGGATGGACCACTATCCGCGGCAGCTCTCCGGCGGACAGG
>CAZWGW010000618.1:0-4766 GCA_964633565.1 uncultured Planctomycetaceae bacterium | reverse complement strand
CGCATCTGGTCAAGCCGGTCAACGTGCAGGACCTGCAACAGTTGCTGGATTCATTGCCAGAGACCTCCCGGCACCAGTTTCAGCCGTCCTGACGGTGAGCCGTGTTCTGCGGGGGAAGCGGCTCCGTGTCGCCGGGTGGTGGCGTGGAACGGAGCAGATGCAGGTTTCGGGAGAGGAAGCTGCGGGCATTCTGCGCCGTCTCAAACCTGAGTGCCATCCCGGCGCCGGCCGCCCAGCCGGCCCGCGTCCAGCACCATTCAAACGGCGCGCCGGAGCCGGTCTGAGCGTCCGACCCACGACCGCGCAGTACGATAATCCAGTCGCCCGCTTCGTTATGAACCACAGGCGTCATGAGCGGATCCGTGTACAGAAAAAGAAATGGCTCGCCCCAGCCGGGCAACGAGGGCGGGCCAACGCTCGCCGCCGCGCGAACTGAAACGAGCCAATCGGATGTGTATCGGCCATTCCCGCGCCACAATCACGGAGCGATTCATGCGATTCGCGAGCCGCCGACGAAATCGCGGAAATTTGCCGGGGTTGCAGCCCGGCGGACGCTGGACGGCGCATCAGAAGTTTCCTGATGCTGCGCCGTCGCGTTCCTGGTCCACGGTTGGCCCTGTCGGCGAAGCCGAGCATCGATCCCAGGCGTCGCGTGCAGCCAGTTGGGCGCGATTCCAGTCCAGACGGCTCTGCTTCCCGACCTGCGGCCAGGCGCGCTGTAACAGCGATTCGATCTCTCGCCATTCGCGCGCGGGGAATCGAAACCGCGCCTGGCAGCCCAGCCGGTACGCAGGCGCATAGTCCGCGTATTTGAACTCGTCTTCAACATAATACCGCGTGCTGAAATGCTCGCGCCAGTAGTCATCCTCCGCGGCGAGGTCCATAGCCGGCACTGAAGCCTCGTTCGGAACGGCGCCGCGGACCGGAAGGGACTGCACCCCGGCCGCGCCGGGGGGCGGAGCGCGGTGTGTCTCGGCGACGATTCGGGCCCGTCGCTTGTGCGTCATATCCATGATCGTCCTCCACTTCCGTGCCGCCCTGCCGCCGTTGCTGTCGTGTTGCCGGCCAATCAGTTCGGCAACTCCGGCCGCGGAAGATGCGAAAACGCAGCCGCGCTTCCGATCGCCGGCACGCTCGACAGCCTGACGCACCTCGTCTTCGTTTCGGCGGCAGGGCGGGTTGACTTGCGTCCCGTGTGACAAAACCACGCGCGCTCAGCGCCAGTAGACGCCGAAGGGACCGATCTGCACCTGGTTGTAGGGGTAGTAGCCTCCGTAGTAACCACCGGAATATGGGTACCCGTATCGATAACCGTATCCGTAATTCGGATAGCTGTAATACGACCGCGGATACCCCCGGTATCCGTCGTTGTGCCGGTAGCGGCGGTTGTAGTAGGGCCGGTAACTGCGGTCGTACCACCCCCAGTAGTTGCGCCAGTACCGGTCTCGACCATCGCGGGCCTCGGCGCGCGACGTCATCTCGGGCGGCTCTGCCAGCAGGAACACCGTCGCCGCCGAGCAGGTCAGCAGCATTCGTTTGACGAGTGACATTGTCCAGTTCTCCGTTTCGTTGATGATGATTCAATGCCCGCAAGGCGGGTGTCAGTTTTGTCTTTGCTGCAGTTCAGCACGAAGCTGGCGGACCTCATCCGTCAGTTCCTGGATCATCTGTTCGATCCGCTCGTGTTGTTCCGCCAGGCGGCGATGCTGTTCGAGCATCATGGCGTGTTCGGGGATGTCCATGCGCTCGTCGAAGTCTGCGCCGTCGTCATCTCCACTTGGCGGGTAGATGTCCGCCCCTGCAAAGTTCTGCCGATTGCCCGGCTGCAGGGTGACCGTGACTTCTTCATCCTCGCGACGGACCGTAATTTCGGCCGGCTCTGTGACGGTCAACCCGCGGATCGCCTGTGCCGCCGCTTCCGGCGTGCCAATCGATTGATCGTTGATCTTCACGATCACGTCACCGGAATAGAGACCCGCGCGTGCCGCCGGGCCGCTCGGATAGACGCCGCGGACGACGACCCCCTCCCCTTCCGGGGCCTTCCCCAGCCAGGCGCCGATCCATGCGGAGTGCTCGTCTTCCAGTTCGCCTGGTCGGTTCCGACGCCTGTTTTCAGACATTTCGCCGTCGTTGTTCCTTTCCGGCATGGCGGCCAACGTGGCGTTCAATTCCTGTCTGCCGCCATCCCTCCACACGGTCACCTGGATCTGGCTGCCGGGCTTTTTGTCGCTGATCTGCTGTGAAAGCGCATCGGGCGAGTCGACCTGCCGGCCGTCAATGCTGAGGACGTAATCCCCCTCGCGAACTCCTGCCGCGTCGGCGGGACCATCCGGCATGACGGCCGTGACCAGCACGCCCGTGGTTGGACTCGGCTCCAGCATCACGCCGAGAATCGCCTTGTCCTGCATCGTCTCCCGATGATTCTCCGCCCGGTCCGTATCAGCGGGCGGTGGTGCACTGCGCGATGTCGGCGGCCTCTGCTGGTTGCGCGGTTGTGCATCCGCCGGTGCGTTCTGCCGCGCGGCATTCGGTCGTTCTGGTTGCTGCTGGGCCAACAATCCTCCGGCGCACGCACTGACCAGCACGGCGGGCAGCCCGATGCTGCGGAGGGAATGGGCGGAATACGTCCTCTTCATGGCAGGTGTCCTTTCGCATTGCGTCCCGATTTCAGGGACCATTCTGTCGACGGCGGCCTGCGCGGCAGCGCGCTTGCCGGATCGTGAGATTGTTGTCCTCTGACAACCGGCCTGCCATCGGCGGATCTCCAACCGACCCGATGGGGCAATCTCGCAAATCGGGTCGGGTGACAGCACCAGGAGCGCTGCGTCGCCCCTACCGTCTTTCCCCTGAGTGGCGGACGAGTGCCGCGCCCGATACTGCTGCAGCATGCCGTTCACTGAAATAGGCGGGCATGTTTTTTAAGGGGATTGATGATGTATCACCACACACCACACGCTCCGTCCGCAACGCACGTGCGGGTCAGCCTGGTCATTCATGCCGTAACTTATTGCATCATCAGCGCGCTGCTCGCGGTCATCAACCTGACCTCGGGCGGAAACGTCTGGTTTCAGTGGCCCCTCCTGGGATGGGGAATCGGCCTCGCGTGGCATGCCTGGGTCGTATCGCATCGCGTCGGGCTGCGGCCTGGCGCGGCAGATCGGCGTCGTCTTGTGAAGGGCCGCGAAAACTCGATCGCTGGCCCGGGTGAGGACCGTTCCATGTAATCGGCTCGACGTGAGTGTGTCGGACGCGGCCGCTCCGATATGATGGTCCCCGTTTCCGAACAGTGTGACGGGCCCTGGTCAAGAACCGACGCATGCGCAGCTCCCCGGCGGATCGGCCGTCAGCTCAGACCGGCTCCCACGCCGCCAGGACACGGATCCTCCTGGTCGACGACCACGAACTCGTGCGGTTCGGGACGGCGCGGCTGATCGAAGCGGAGTCCGACCTCGAAATCTGCGGCGAGGCCGACGACGCACCGACCGCCGTGCAGTTGATCCGGTCCACACAACCGGATCTCGCGATCATCGACCTCTCACTGCGGCAGGGGAGCGGCCTGGATCTGGTCAAAGAGATCAAACAGGCGTACCCCGCGGTCTTGATGGTCGTCTGCTCGATGCACGACGAAGAACTGTATGCTCCGCGCGCTCTCCGTGCGGGCGCCCGCGCGTATGTCCACAAGCAGCAGTCGGCCCAGATGCTGATCCAGGCCATCCGGCAGGTCCTGGAAGGAAAAATCCACCTGAGCCAGCGGATGACCGAGCAATTGCTGGAACGGGCGGCCGGCCGTTCCTCCAGCACGGCGGTGTCGCCGCTGGAGGCCTTATCGGATCGCGAACTGCAGGTGTTTGAACTGATCGGCGAAGGATTGACGGTGCGGGAGATCGCCGAGCGGCTCTACGTCAGCCCCAAGACAGTCGAGTTCCACCGCGAGCGAATCCGCGACAAGCTGCAGCTTCAGAACAGCACGGCGCTCTCGCGCCATGCAATCGCCTGGGCGCTGGAACGCGCCGCGCGAGACCCGTCGCCTCCGTCCGCCTGATCGCCGGCCGGGAACAGCCACCGCGCTCGCAACTTGTGCCTGCGGGGAATCTCCGGAGATGCGCGACGGAATGCCCCCGATCCCCCTGCTGTCGGTCCCTTGCGACACTTCCACAACGGGCAACGAAAACTTCAGGCCATCGCCGACATGAACCGATCCCCACGGAAACGGAAACCACATTCCAGCGGCCCACCAACGCCGACCGCGGAATGGCGCGATCACGAGCATGTCGCCGAACAAGCGCAAGCCGAGGCGGATCGCCTGCTTGAGTCCACGGGGACGCCGGAACTGGCCAAACATGCCATCGACGTCGCCAGTGAGCGAAAGGACTTCACGGCACGCGACGATTTCGCACGGCGGGTCGGATTTGCTTCATACCAGGAACTGCTCGCGGCTTCAGCGCCCCTCGTCAACTCGAACGGTCAGACGTGGTACACCACTTGGACCGTCAACAACAAATGGATCGCATGGAACGAGGTTGAACTGCGGGACGATCGATGGGATTCCCGCGAGGGGGCGATTCGCTGGATTAACGAATCGGCCGCTTCCGGATAGCACGCTCCCAATAGGCCGCCAAACTTGAAAATTTGTCGTCTCAGGCGCAGAGCGGTGCGCACTCCCAACTTTCGAGACGCACACACCCAGCGTCCCGGACACTTTGAGCGTCCGGGACGCCGCATCAGCGAGTGCCGCGCGCCTTGTTTCGTGCCCGCGTCCGTGCCGC
>CAZWGW010000617.1:0-4767 GCA_964633565.1 uncultured Planctomycetaceae bacterium | reverse complement strand
GCCCGCGGCGTCGTCACGCTCGTCGATCCAGTGTACGAGTACGGTGTCCAGGTGCCGCATCTTGGTCATCGATCGACCGTGACCACGGTCGCATTCCGGCCGGACGGGAAGCAGTTCATCAGCGGCGATGCAGAAGGCGTGCTCAAAGTCTGGAGCGCCGAGGTCCATCCCGAAGTCGTCACACTTGGTCCACAGCGGCCGGTGACGCGCGTGGCATTCGGCAGGGACGGCCGGTTCGTGGCGATTGCGGAACGCAGCCGGCACTGGACGGACGTGGGCGACATGGAGACTGCGCCGATGCCTGGTCCCGCGCCGGCGGGCGCGCCTGTGGCCATGATCGCGCAGGACGGGCCTCCGAACCTCGACGTGGAGCCGGTCGCGCCGGAGGAATTGCCACACGGGAGCGTCAAGCTCTTCGACATTCGCAATCGGCGAGAACTGCTGTCGCTCACCGCGGGGCCGGGGGACGTGCTGGGGCTGGCGCTGGATCCGGAGATGAAGTGGGTTGCTGCCGGCGGCGAAGACGCGATGGTCCATCTGTGGGACCTGGCCAGCGGGCAGGTTCGGTTTGAGATGGCGACGGCGGGGATTGTGCGGTGTCTGGCGGTGTCTGCCGACGGGAAGCTGCTCGCGGCCGGTTGCGGCGGGCCGGCGGCGGGCGCATCGCCGCTGAACGCTCCGTCGCCGCCCCTGTCAGCTAAAAGTGATTTCGCGGCGCCCGTTACTCAGTTTGTGAGTTTCCAGCCCGGAGCGCCGGCGATCGCGGCCGAAGCCGCCGGGCAGGTCATCGTGTGGAACGTCAGCGATGCCGCGATCGTCGCGCAGTGGCAGGCCCACGATGACGACGTGCTCAGCGTCGCCTTCAGCCCCGACAGCACGCGGCTCGTCAGTTCGAGTGAAGACCGGTCCGTGCGGCTTTGGACGCTTGCAGACCAGAAGCAAGTGCGGAAGTTCGACGAGTACGACGGCCAGATCGTGGACCTCGCGTTCCGGACGACGGGCGAGGACATCGCCGGCGCGGGCTACGATCCCTGCCGGCCGGACAAGCCGGGAGACGTGATGATCTGGTCCGACGACGACGGCAAGCGCCGGCTGCGACTGGAAAACGCTGCGGGCTGGACTTATGGCGTCGCCTACAGCCCCGATGGCCGGCGGCTGGTGACTGGCGGCGGTTCGTTTGCCGGGAGCCTGTCGCGGCCCGGCGAAGTCAAAGTTTGGGACGCCGAGACGGGGATCGAACTGTTGCCGCTGGCGGGCCGGCCGGGGCGCGGCACGAAGTCTGAACAGTACATGACGACGGAGACTTACGAGGTTGAAGTTCCCATCACAATCATGCGGGAAGTCGTGGAGGAACAGACGGTCATTGTCAAAAAAGAAGTGGATGGCCAGATCGTCGAAGTTCCGGAAGTCAGGACTGTCTCCAAGCCCGTCTACGAGACAAAAGTCCGCAAGGAGACCCGCGAGCGAGCCGTCTCACATTCACAGCACATGCAATGGGAGGAGCCGGGCACCGTGCTCGGCGTGGCGTTCAGCGGCGACGGACGCTCGATCGCCGCCGCGTGCGAAGACGGCACGGCCCTCGTCTGGGACGCCGAGACCTGCCAGCCGCATGATACGGCGCGGTGGGCCAGCGGCCGGCTCGTATCGATTGCCGCCAGCCCCGACGGCAAACTGATTGCGACGGGTGGTGAAGACGGCAGCCTGTGCGGCTGTGTCGGGCTGATCCGCATCTACGATGCAAAGACCGGCCGCGTCACGCGCACGATCTCGACCGAGGCCGGGTCAGTCATGGACCTGGCGTTTACGTCCGACGGCCGGCGGCTGGTCACCGTCGGCGGGACCGGGGCCTGGTCGCCCCCCATGTCGTGCAGTTCGGGCACCGACTCGCTCCCGCTGACTCCGGAGGTGTATCAGGGGTTCTTTGGGCTGCAGGAGAACCTCAGCCGCGTGGGGCGAGGGGAAATCTGGGACGTCGCGAAGGGCGAGCGGGTTGGTGAACTCACGGGAGCGCCGCAGACGCTGGTGTGTGTGGCAGTCCATCCAAAGGACGGCCGAATCCTGACGGTCGGCACGGACGGAGGCGTGCGCCTGTGGGATGGGACAGGGAAAATGCTCAAAGAATGGACCGATGTGACACCGACGGTAACGGCCGTCGCAATATCGCCCGACGGCCGGCGGTTTGCGCTGCTCGCCGCGGGAAACGGCGTTATGAATGGATACACACTGGAACCGGATCCGAATTCTGTGGTGAAAGTCCTGCTGGGCGAATTCGACTCCGATGCGCCGCCCAAGGCGCTCGCACCACCTGCCGGACGCGTGATCCAGATGGGCGGGCCGGAGGAGGGCGATCTCGCGTTCGATGCGACGAGCAAGTATCTGGCGCTGACATTCTTCCTGGGGCACGGCAGCGGTGCGGCGGACCACGGCGGGATCATGATCTGGACGCTGGATCAACCGGGTGAACCGCGGATCATCACCACGCGGTCCCCGGCCCGGGAACTGCGTTTCAGCCCGGACGGCGCTCTCCTCACAACAACGCAGTGGGACGACAGCCTGAATGTGCTGGACGTTGCGACCGGCGAGGCGCGGTTGCGGCTGACAGGACACGAATACTCTGCCGATCGGTCGGCCGTTCTCCCCGATGGCCGCGTGGCGACAATCGACTACCACCGGCACATCCGGGTGTGGAAGATCGCGGAGGCTCTGGGGCGTGCGACCGAGTGCGAGGAGTGCACGCCGCCGCGGCAGCGGACGATCGAGCTGCGGGGCAACCCGCAGGCGTACACGCACCGCGTGCGGTTCAGCGGCGACGGCAAGCTGGCGGCGGTCGGCGGGCACATCATGCGCCAGACCGGCCCCGTGATTCAACACCCGGTGCGGCTGGTCAACCCAAACAACGGGGAGTCGCACCACTCTGGCGGCCACTACGATGTTGTCCGCAGTGTCGCGGTCCGTCCAGACGGGCGGCAATATGCCTCGGTCGGACAGGACATGAACCTGTACTTCTGGAACATCGACGGCAGCTCCCGGCCGACCGATCCGCATCCCAACAAGCTGATGAAGGTCGTCTACAGCCGCGACGGCGGAGCGGTTGCCACGTCGACCGCCTTTGACGGCCTGGCATACCTCTGGAGCAGCGAGACTGGCCAGGAGCTTCGTCGGTACCAGGTTGAGCCGATGACGGCCTTCGGGCTGGCCTTCGACAAGGATGGGAAGCAACTTGTCACCGGCGGCTTGTCCGGAGCGGTGAAGGTGTGGAACGTTGAGGACGGCCAACTCGTCCGCGAGTGGCCGGCGCACGACGGAACGATTCAGTCGGTGGTGCTGAATCAGGTCGGCGACCTGCTCGCCACGTGCGGGCACGATCAGAAGGTCAAGCTCTGGACGTTTGAGACGGGCGAACTCATCCGCACGCTGGAGGGGTTTGCCGGTCCCGCCTGGGATTGCGCCTTCAGCCCGGACGATGCGTTGCTCGCGGTGGGTGCGCACGACTCGACCGCACGCGTCTTCCGTGTCGAGACCGGGGAGATCGTGAAGGAACTCCCCGATCACGGCCAGGGGGTGTGGAGCATCGCCTTTTCACCCGATGGTTCAAGGCTCGCCTGTTGCGGCCGCGAGTCGCCGCTTGTCGTGTGGGACTGGCAGGCCGGTACGCGCGTCGCTACGAACGCGGAGGCCGGCGAGTGTCTCGCGTGGTTCCCCGATGGTTCGCAGCTTGTCACCGGGAGCGTCATTAACCTGCCGCAGGCAGAGCCGAAATATGACTCCCTCGTGTCGCTGTTTGATCCCCATACGGGACAACTCATCGATACGGTCACGATCGCTGACACGGCGCGCCCGGAGTTCGACCTCAGCGCCGACGGCCGCTATGTCGTCGTCGGCCGGCAGGACGGCGTGGCAGTCGTGTGGGACCGGCAGCAGCACCAGGCAACCGCCGAGTGCCGCGGACATGAGGGGCCAATTCACCGGGTCGCCTTCCATCCGGACGGTGACCTGTTTGCGACGGCCGGGCAGGACGGGACGGTGCGCGTCTGGAAAACCGACGGTACTGAAGCATTCTCGCTGAAACACCCCGGTCCCGTGGCGTGCATCGCGTTCGATCCCACGAGTTGGATCCTGGCGTCGGGCGACTTCAATCAGACTGTCTATCTGTGGGACATCGACAAGCGGGAGCAGCTCCGGACACTGCCCGGGCATTTTGGCGAACTGTGCGCCTTGTCGTTCAATGGGACGGGTAAGTACGTCGCTGCCGTCAGCAGGCGCGGTACGGACCAGGGCTGGGAGGGGGACCTTAAGGTATGGGAGGTGACGACCGGCAAGCAGACTCTCGCGATCCCTTCACACACCTGGTGGGAGGCGGATGTCGCATTCCACCCGCGGCAACCTTGGATCGCGACCACCGGCAAAGACCACACGCTGCAGATGTTCCATGCCGAAACCGGCGCCCTGCTGCTCAACCTGCCGACATACGGCTACCTGTGCAACACGATGGCGTTCAGTCCCGACGGCACGCAGTTGCTCGTGCAGTTGGGTGGGACAGCCAAGTTGATTGATCCGACGCCGGAGGAAATGCCATTCGGCGACAACCTCAGACGCGAATCAACCGCACCGGCGCCACTCGCGCCGGAGCCGATCGCGGCGGAACCAGTCCCACCGCAATCGGTCTCACCAGAACCGAATACTCCGGCTGCGCCTCCTGTGGAGCCGTCGCCGCAACAGGCTGCGATTCCGGGACCCGAAGGGCTGCCGCCTCCTGTGGCGTACTGG
>CAZWGW010000616.1:0-4768 GCA_964633565.1 uncultured Planctomycetaceae bacterium | reverse complement strand
GCAAGGACTACTCGCAGGCCCCCACCTGCGCCACCTGCCACATGTCGGGGAACTCGCGCAACGGCGGCAAGGTGACACACAATCCGGGCGAGCGGATCTCGTGGTCCAACCGCCCCGCGGTCAGCGTCGTCCTCGACACGGACGCCGACGGCAAGATTGTCACCGAGACAGACCCCGTCAAACGCCGCGAACTCACGAAGTTTTCAGCCGCCGAAAAGCGGACGAACATGCAGAAGGTCTGTCTGCACTGCCACTCACCCGATTACGTCGCGTCGTTCTACAAGCAGTACGACGATTTCGTGGTGCTGTACAACGAGAAATTCGGAAAGCCCGGGCAGGCCATCATGGCGGAGCTGGGCAAGCAGGGGCTGGTCACGCCGACGCAATTCGACGAGGAGATTGAGTGGACGTGGTTCTACCTCTGGCACCACGAAGGCCGCCGCGCGCGGCACGGCGCCTCGATGATGGCCCCCGACTACGCCCACTGGCACGGCATGTACGAAGTCGCCGAGCGGTTCTACCAGGGGCTGATCCCGCAGGCCCGGGAGATCACCGCGCACGCGGCGCAGGCCGGAAAGCAGGCGGAAGCCGATGCCGTCACCAAGGTCATTGACGAGATCATGGCGCGTCCCGAGCACGCGTGGCAGCCGAAGGCGGGCGATTGATGGCATCCTGTACGAGGTCGCCGAATTCGCCAAGAATTCGGGCGTCGACGGCACACTCACCGCCCGAATTCTTGGCCTGAGTCTCTCGCGCTCGCGAGAGCGCGAGCACAGCGGCAATAACTGACACGCAGGAGAGCGGAATGGAGATTTCCGACAGCATGCACGCGATCCTGTCGCGACAGGAGGTCGTCACCGACCTGTTCTATCTGAAGTTCCTGGATCGTTACCCGGACGTGCAGAAGTACTTTCACGACGTCGACCTGCAGCAGCAGGCCGTTCTGCTCAGGATGTCGCTGCAGATCGTCGTGCTCTATTACGCGCACCGTTATCCGGCTGCCGAGCAGTATCTTCGCGTGCTCGGACGGAAGCACAGTGATCGACAGATCCCGCTCGAGCTTTTCGCCGACTGGCGGGACTGCCTGCTCGACACGCTCGAACAGTTTCACGGCAAAGACTGGAACGAGCGGCTGGAGACCCAGTGGACTGATGCGGTCAACCTGGCGACGGACGCCATGCGCGGTGGCTATGCAGGATTCGCCACGTATTGAGCAGCGTTCATGCGCGGGCAGCGACCCGGACGCTTCAAGTGTCCGGGTCGCTGCGCCGATTCACCGCGGTCTGCGGTTCATCGTGTAGGCGGCAGCGCCGGGATGCAGTGACGGATCATCGCCGGTGCCGATCGGGCCGCACGTGACGTCGTAGACGTAGCCCTCCCGCAGTTCGTCCACGTGCAATGTCACGGACATGGCATCGGCCGAGACTTCCACTGACTTGATCGGTGCGGCATAGCGGCCCGAATCGGGCGTCGCGTAGGACCCTTCCCACACGCGCGTGTAGCCGGAGACCGTGTAATTCGCGGGCTGCGCGGCCGCCTGCGGGTCGACCGGGTGAATGAACCGCAGTTCGAACCCGTCCGGCACGGCCCGCAATTCGCGAATTCCGTTGGGCAACGCTTTGCCATTTGGCCGCAGTCGCACGATCTCTCCCGTGTTGCGGCCGCCAAGCCAGCCGCTGTCGAAGATCGAGCCGATGCAGATGTCTCCTGCCGGGCTGACGCCACCGCAGATCGGACCGAGTAACGTGTGGTTTTCGTCGTCCCAGGTCGTGCTGGTGAATTCGTACACGGCCCCCTGCAGGGCGCCGTCGACCTCCTGCATCGTGAAGCGGACCAGGAACCGGCCGTTGTATTCGCAGCCGATACCGTGGCCGGCGAACGCTCGCAGGGGGCTGCCTGTGACGCGGTCGCTCGTAGCGTCCGGGGCACTGGGTGCCGGCACAAAGAAGATCCCGTTCACGCTGCGCGTCCAGGGATGCGGGACCTGCACCGTCGCGCGAGTCTCATCCCCCTCCCGCGGCGGATCGGAAAGCGCGGGGACGCCGTAGCGGCCGCCTTCAATGATCTGGTCGATCTCGTTGAACGTGTTCTGCACTCCCTGCTGGTCACTCACGAACAGGCGGTCTTCCGCGTCGAGTGCGATGCCGATCGGGAACCGCAATTCGTGCGCCATCGGTTCGAGGTTCCCCCGCGAGTCAAGCCGCAGTACCTTGCCGCGCCACTTCGTCGTGGCGCGGTCTCGCTCGGCCTGCTGGTAGTCGCTGCTGAGCGTCAGATAGAGGTTGCCCGCGCGGTCGCGGACGGGGCCGGTCGTCCAGTCGTGGTAGTCATGCGTGTAGCCCCAGCCGTCGGCGACGACGAACCGCTCGTCGCAGCGGCCGTCGCCATCCGTGTCGCGCAGGCGGAGCAGTTCGGGCTTGTGTGCGACGAGCAGGTCGTTGCCGTCGGGGAGGACGCCGAACGGCGCGGCGAGCCCCTCTTCGAACGTCGTCAGCGCATCCACGATTCCGTCGCCGTCGGTGTCGCGAGCGAGATAGACGTGCCCCTTGAGCGAGGTGAAGACGAGCGTGCCATCGGCCGTCCAGTTAAGGGCGGTCGGCATGATCGACGCGGGGAGTTTCAGTCGCACGCCGTCGAAGCCGGGGGCGGTGGTGACGGGGGCATCGTTGATGGGCCATTCCGGAGGTGCAGGTGATTGTTTCGGAGTCTGCTCGATGTTGCAGTGGTAGTGAACTTCGCAGCGCTGAGTGCCGTCGGAATCGTCCGTGGCGAACATCAGCGCGTTCCAGCCGTCGCGCAGTCGCGACCACGGCCTGAGGCCGAACGGTGCACCACCATCGTATTGGAGCATTCCGTAATGCCTGAAGACGCCGAATTTCCCCGGATCAACAGCCGGGCGAGTTGCGGCCAGCGTGAACCCTGCCGGCACTCCGGCCGCGCGAATCTCCCGTTTCCAGCCACCGGCGCCGAAAACAGTGGCCGGACCGATGTCCCAGAACGAATCGACAATCGTGATGACTGACGGCGAGCCTGCCGCGTCCGACGTTACGTCGTACTCCAAGCGTACGATTCCGGACTCTTGATCCGCGGCGGCTCTCGTTTGATAAGACCGCAGCCGGGCGTAGCGCCCGTCCGGAAAGGGCGACAATGGCAGCCATGCCCCGTCGGATTCGCGATGCAACAGGAGGCCCGGGTCTCTGCTGAAACCTCCGGTCACCGGCGTCCCTGCCAGGTCCCAGAACCAGCTCTTCCCCTGTGTCCGCTCACGCGCAAAGTCGCCGAACGTCCAGTCGCGGACGCATGCATGATCCACGTCGAACAGCACGCCGTGTCCATTGTCGAAGCCGATCGCCAGCGCCCGCGGTACATACCCGCCGCCGTTCTCCTTCGACACCGTGAAGACATCCCGGATCACCCGCAGCCGCTCGCCGGGCAAAACCGCAAGCAGTTGCTCAACCGCCGTCGGGTTCGTCGGCGCCGTGAAGCGGGGATCGTTCAGCGCCTGCCACAATGCGGCCAGTTGCGTGTCGGCCTTGCCGTCGAGAATGCCGGGGACGGCGCGCTCGTACGACGGCATCTCGATCCCCGGCACGACGCGCAGCGGCGAGCGGGTCCAGCGGACGAAGTACTCCGGCCGCATCCGCTGCGCGAGCCCGAGCAGGTCGCAGCCGTGCGTTGCAATCGCCACGTTGGGAGGGACGTAGTCGCCGAATTCGTGGCAGGCGATGCAACTGAAACCGGTGGCGCCGACGAGAGTGCGGCCGGCAAGCAGGTGTTCGGCGGTGCGGTGCTCCGAAAGGTCGGTGCGAGGCGTCGCCGGCGCTTCCAGCGGTATGTGATCATGCCCGACCAGGAACGCCAGCAGCGCCTGCTTCTCCTCCTCCGTGTGCCGGAACCGCGGCATCCGCACATTGAGCCACGGCATGCGCGGCTTCTGTTCGCCACTGACGGCCGCGCTGAGTGCTGCATCGAGCAACTTGTCGCCGACGGCCGTCAGGTTCGGCGGAATGAGCGCCTGGCTCTGACCTGCCAGGCGCGCATCGTGCGCGGCGACGCGGCCGGCTGTGGCGACATTACCTGTCCCCCCGTCCCGTTCATGACAACTGAGACAGTTGCGACGCTCCAGCACCAGCCTTCCCAGTGCAAGGCGCCCGGGTGGGGACGCCTTGTCCGGCCGGGATGTGACGTATGCCCGCAGCGCCTCGCGGTCGGACTGCGGATAGGCCGGGCGCAGCCTGGCGCGGTCCGGCGCATCCGCCAGACAACTCTGGTTCCAGTCTGAAAACGCCGGGTCCAGGACTGGAACCGACTTCAGGTCCGGCTTTCGGTCCGCGAGTTGATGACACGCCCCACAATGCGCCCCATCGAACAGTTTCCGACCACGCTCGACGAGTGCTGCATCATCGGGCTGACCGGCATTGAATCGAGTCGATTCCGCGCGAGCCAATCCCGCCATGACATCGGCAATCTGCACCCGCTCGGCATCCGTCAACGGAAAGACCGGCATTCGGGCGTGCTCATTCAGGCGCGTCGGCTCGGCGAGCTGAGTAAAGATCCATTCGCGTGACCGCTTGTTGCCGATGCGAGTGAGGTCCCCGCCGCCAAAGGAGCCGGAATCTCCCAGCTCGCCGACCCGGTGGCACGCGACGCAACCGAGCGAGTTGATCAGCAGGTCCCCCTCAGGGAGCGGCTGTTTCTTGTCGAGTTTGATCTTCGGGATCTTGAGCAGGTCGGCCGGTCTGGACTCTTGAATCAGAAACGCCGCGAT
>CAZWGW010000615.1:0-4771 GCA_964633565.1 uncultured Planctomycetaceae bacterium | reverse complement strand
GTGAAGATGCCGCAGAATGTTCCACTTCATGCCGTAGTCGATGGCGACGACGTGCGGACCCTCTCCGGGGCGGCGATCGCCAGTCCAGGCCTGCGGCGTCGAGGGGAAGTGTTCGTACGCGGAGAGAGGCTCGTCCCACTCGCACGGCCGATCAGGCATGACCTCGCGGACGAGATCGCGGCCGACGAGCGACGGGGCGGACTGCGCCTTGCGGACGAGGGAGGCGTCGTCGAGATCGACCGTGGAAAGGTAGCCGGTCATCGCGCCGTGGACGCGGATGCGGCGGACGAGGGCGCGGGTGTCGATCCCCTCCAGGCCGATGACGTTGTTCGCGCGGAGGTAGTCGTCGAGCGATTGCTCGGACCGGAAGTTGCTCGGCTCCTCGCACAATTCGCGGACGACGAAGCCTTTGATCGCGAGCCGGCCGCTCTCGACATCCTCGGCGTTGATGCCGTAGTTGCCGATGAGCGGGTAGGTCATCGTGACGATCTGGCCGGTGTAGGAGGGATCGGTGAGGATCTCCTGATAACCGGTCATGCTCGTGTTGAACACGACCTCGCCGAACGCTTCACCGGTCGCGCCGAACGCGGTACCGGAGTAGACGGTGCCGTCAGCCAGGGCCAGTTTCGCGGGGTGGGGCATCAGTCGCAGCGGGGGGGGGTGGATGGCATGAAACCCGGTTCCGGCGCGCCGGGACCGGGTTCTTGGTTCGGGAATGATTCTAGCAGGGAGGAGCGCGAAGAAAAGCGACCCGGACGCTGGGAGCGTCCGGGTCGCTGGTCGTCTTTACGGCAACGGCCGGCCTCACTGAGGCCGGCTCCAGTTGCCGGTCAGTGGTCGTGCGTCAACACAAACTGATCAAAGCGGACCGCACCGTCGCCGTTTTCCATCATGCTCTGGAACAGTTCCTGGATCAGATGGTGGAAACGGTTCTTTTTGACGGAGTAGAAGTTGTGCTTGCCGTCGCGCCGCGGCTCAATCAGGCCGGCGTCGCGGAGCAGCGCCAGGTGGTGACTGACGGCCGGCTGGCTCTGGTGCAGCCGCTCGCAGAGCGCCGAGACGTGGAGTTCCGATTCCTGCAGCAGGTACAGCAGGATCTTCAGCCGGGTCTCGTCGGCCAGGAGTTTGAAGACCTGGACGAGGTCCTTCTCCAGGCGGTGCGAGAGATCGGGGAAACGCCGCATCGGCCTCGATGCTTTCGGCGGCGCTGCCACGGGAGTAATCATGTCATCCTCACTTTCGTGTGATAGGGGAGCAGACCGACCTTCCTGGCCGGTTCCACTCCGCTCGTTCGAATCCGCATTGTGCGGAAGTCGGTCGGTCAAAATCGGGCCCTTCATTCAGACGGAGATCGAACGCTGCCGGCAACCGTGCCGGTGAACGTACGGTTGAGGCGCTCACGCAGCCTCCCCGATGTGTATGAATTTCAATTCAGGTGATACTGGAGCCTTGAAGGACGACCACACAATGATGTGTACAGGACCGTGGGCCGTCTGGAATCCAATTCCGTCGTCCGGAAGCCGAGGAACACCGGGAGCCGTGATAGATATGCTGGTGAAACTCTCCGCGATCTTCCGCCGGACGCAAGAACTCCGATCCTTCTCTCAAGTCCAGCCGCATTATGGCGACCGGAGGGAGAGAGGTCAATCAATTCGTATCGAAGATTTTTCATGGGAATTCGCCGGAGCGCGAAGCGCGGGCGGGATTTGGGGCGGAAATGAGCAGTTTTCCGGATTCGCCGGAAGGCGTGGCTCACGGACCAAGTGTCGGAGGTGCAGAACCCTTCGCCGGGCGAAACTGGCCGTGATACGATGCACCGGCACTTCCGCGAGCGGGCTGAACCGGTGAACTCTGAGCGGCTGTTGCACGTCGCAACAGCGCCGGATGGTGCATTTTGAGGCGAGTTAAAACAGGTGGTCAGGAATCAGAACGTGGAGCGATTTGGCGATCTGACCGGGCGCCGCGCGGTCGTGACCGGCTCATCCAGCGGGATCGGGCGGGCGATTGCGCTGGAACTGGCTCGCGGCGGGGCGGACGTGGTGGTGCACTGCGCGCGGTCTCTTGATGCCGCACAGGAGGTTGCCTCGGCGATCGAGTCTCTTGGGCGAAAACGCGTCGTACTCCAGGCGGACCTGACGGACGAGCGGGGACTCCCGCAGTTCGTCGACAACGCCTGGGGAGCGCTCGGCGGGGTCGATATCTGGGTCAACAACGCCGGGGCGGACCTGCTCACCGGCGACGGAGCACGGCTCGCCTACGATGAGAAACTGCACCGGCTGTTCGAAGTCGACGTCCGCGCGACGGCGCTCCTGTCGCGGCACGCAGGTGTCCGCATGCGCGACGCGGGGTGCGGGGTGCTGCTGAACATCGGCTGGGACCAGGCGGACCGCGGGATGGAAGGGGACAGCGGCGAACTGTTCGCGGCGGCCAAGAATGCCGTGATGGGCCTGACGCGTTCGCTGGCGTTGTCCCTCGCGCCGCAGGTGCGGGTGAACTGCATCGCACCGGGGTGGATTCGCACGGCCTGGGGCGAACAGGCGGGAGCGGCGTGGCAGGATCGCGTGCTGCGCGAGACGCCGCTGGGACGCTGGGGAACGCCCGACGACATCGCCAGGCTGGCGCGGTTTCTCGTAAGCGATGACGCGGCGTACATCACGGGACAGGTGATTAACGCGAATGGCGGAGCGGTCAGGTAGGGATGAAGGATGAGCGATCAGGGTTGAGGGCAGAGAGTTCAGGAGCACAGTTTGTGTGGTTATCGTCCCTCCGAGTTCAGGCCGCTGAGGATGGAGAGCAGAATGGTCCGGAGCTTCCATTCGGCCGAGGAGGCGGCGGCGGCGACGGAACCGCCGTCGGTCTCTGAGAGAGCGTCGGGATTGCAGACGTTGGTGACAGTGGAGAGGGCGAGAACTTTGAGGCCCAGTTGTGCGGCGACGATTGCTTCGGGCACCGTCGACATGCCGATCACATCCCCGCCGATGTGGCGGAAGTAACGATACTCGGCCCGTGTCTCGTAGTTCGGCCCCGTGACGGCGACGTACGTGCCGCGGTGCGCGGCGAAGCCGTGCTGGCGGGCGATGACGAGCACCTGTTCGATCAGCGCCGCGTCGTAAATCGCCGACAGATCCGGGAAGCGCGGACCGAGCGAGTCATCGTGAGGTCCGACCAGCGGGTTGGCGCACATCAGGTTGATGTGATCGTTGATCGCGACGAGGTCGCCGACCGCCAGTCGCGGGTTGAGTCCCCCGCTGGCATTGGAGATCACGAGCAGTTCGATGCCGAGGCGGTGCATCACGCGAACGGGCAACGTGATCTGCGAGGGGGCGTAGCCTTCGTAGATGTGGAAGCGCCCCTCCATCGTGACGACGGGGACTCCGCAGACGGCACCACACGTGAGCTGCCCCTTGTGGCCGATGGCGGTGGAGCGGGGGAAGTGCGGGATGTCGTCGTAGGCGAGTGTCGTGGGATTTTCGATCTCTTCCGCGAACTGGCCCAGGCCGGTGCCGAGGATGATGCCGACCTGGGGGCGCTGGCGGCAACGCTGGCGAATGCGGTTGGCGGCCTCGATGACCCGCGCTGTCAGGGGAAGCACGGTCCGGGCGCCGTTGGTCATCGGAACGAGGTCATCCATGAGCGCCAGCCGCTGCCCGGAGACAGTTGTTGTTGCGAGACTCCCGCTCCGTCGCGCTCAACCTGGTACGCCCGTCCTGTGGAACGGGAAACGATCACTCGAAACTGGTCACCGACGACCTGCAGCGCCGTGTGGTCGTCGAGCGCGACGCCGACGCCGCCGTGTCTGCCGATCATTTCCGCGAACGACGCCTCGCGCGCTTCGCGATGATAGTGCGGGCAGCAGATGGCCGGAAGGATGCCCAGGCCGCGGACGCGGATGAACTTCCAGTCGTGCGGACGATAGAACTTCATCGAATCGCTGCTGCCGTACTCGAACCAGCAGTTGGCCCCGGCACTGATGCCGGACAGCACGGTCCCCTGTTTCCGAGCCTGCTGCAGGAGCCGGTCGACGCCCAGATGCCGCCAGCGGCGCATCATCTTGAGCGTGTTCCCGCCACCGACGTAGATCAGGTCGGCCTGCCGGATACTGCGCGCCAGCGCCGCATGCGTCGGCGGTTTCTTGAGCAACAACAGTTCGTCACACTCGCAGTTGAGGCGGTCGCCGTAGATCAGCCGGAACGCGGTGCAGTAATCGGGGCTGTCGCTGCTGGCAGTGGGGACGAACAATGCGCGTGGCCGCCGCCGCTCGGTGAGCCGGACGATCTCGCGGTCGATGGCGAGCGTCTCACGCAGTGCCAGCCCGCCGCCGCCGATCGCGACGATCTTCTGCATGGGAGAACTCACATTCGAGACGATTCTTGAAAGCGGCGACGCATTGGGCCGACACGCTGCCGCCGCGCTGGCCGGCGGGGCAGGCGGCCGAACGGATCGCGATAATATCGGCCGGCACGCCGCTCAATGGCGGCAGGTCGTCCGCCGACAGCCGGCCGGCGAGCGCCAGGAACAAATTGGCATCGTGCGCCTGCGCTGCCCACGTGTGGAGTTGTTTGGTCGTCACGCTGGTCAACAATGTCCCGGACGATTTGGAGTACGTGTCGATCAGAACGCCTCGACAACCGGTCGCGGCAGCCGCGCAGATGACCGTGTCCGCGTCCGGACTGTCGGCAATGTCGTTGTCGGCATAGACCACAGCGACCCAGCCCAATGGTGCGCCGGCCGCAGCATCAAACCGGGTTCGCACGCGAACCCAGTCCGCCTC
>CAZWGW010000614.1:0-4776 GCA_964633565.1 uncultured Planctomycetaceae bacterium | reverse complement strand
CGGGTGGGCGTAGATGCGTTTGAGCTTGCCGAGCTTGCCGGTGCGGGCCAGTTCACAGGCGAACGCGAAGTGTGGCAGGTTCCGCCGCTGCGTCCCGACCTGGAACACGCGCCCCGTGCGGTTGATGGTGTCGGCCAGCAGCAGGCTCTGCGAGATGTTCTTGGTGCACGGCTTTTCGCAGTACATGTCCTTGCCGGCCCGCGCGGCGTAGGTCGCTGCCGTCGCGTGCCAGTTCGGGCCGGTCGCGATGAGCACCGCGTCGATGTCGTTGCGGTCGAGCAGCTCGCGGAAGTCGCGGTACATGTCGCAGTTCTCGTTGCTGTACCGCTCGTCGACCATCTTCTTGACGAGCGTGCGGCGTGACTCCTTGATGTCGCAGACCGCCGTGAACTGCACGTCTCCCTGCTCGAGGAAGCAGCCGAGGTCGTACGTCCCGCGGTTGCCGATGCCGATCCCCCCGACGATGACCCGCTCGCTGGGGGGGACAGTCCCCTGCAGGCCGAGGGCCGAGGCAGGGATGATCATCGGTGCCGCCACTGCCGCGCCGGCTGCCGACAGGGTGGACTTGAGGAATTCGCGCCGCTGCAGACGCGCAGGCTTCCGCGACATTGCCGCTCTCCTGATCGAATTGCTTTGAAATCGAGTGGGGGACACACCAGCCCGAAGCGCAAGCGAGGGAATCGACGTCCCTCGTACCTCGGCCCTCGCGGACGCGTCGGGCTGGTGTGAATGACGCCGCCGGCGTGCCGGCGGCGTCTGGCGACAGCATACCGGCAACGTGTCCGTCCTGCCACGAACAGACCGGGCGACTGCTTCCGTTCCGTAACGCATTTGACCCGGAGTAGACGAAATGTCTATGATCGCGAGCGAAGCATTGCTCGTCGAATGCTTCCACCATCGTCATCGGGATGCCTATGAGTCGCTCTTCCACGCTCTGCGGATTTGTTCTGTGCTGCCTCTCAGCCTCCCTGTCCGCGGATGATGCGAAAGAACCGGCGGCCGACGTGCCCGACCCCGGCGAAGTTCGCATTCAGGCGCTCCAGGCATCCGCAAAACGATTTGACATTCAACTGCAGACCGACCCGGCGGAAAAACTCACGCTGCGCGAACAGCCGCTGTTTCGCTGGAGCAATCCGATCAGCGGGATCCGATACGGGATCGTCTCAGTGTGGGTCGATCAGCACGGGCGGCCGGCGGTGCTGGCGCAGGTCTTTCTGGACGGCAAGGAGTCGATCTGGATCCATGAATTCCAGTCCGTCGCGCAGCATCGTCTCTCGATGTCGCGCGACGGCGAGATGCTCTGGCAGCCGACCGGTCCCGGGACCGAAGTGCAGGCACTGCCCGATGCACCACCGCCCGCCGACAGCCGCAACGCACGGTCGCTCCAGGCACGGCGCCTGGCCGCGCAGTTCAAGGCGTCCGTCGAATTCAAGCTCAGCCCCGGCGATGCGGAGACGTCGCACTACGAACTGCGGCTGCGCCCGCGGCCTGTCTATGAATACGGCAGCGACGACGAAGAACTGTCTTATGGCGCCCTGCTGACGTTCGATCAGGGGACCAATCCGGAGGTCTGGATCATGCTGGAAGTGCACCGCACCGACGCCGGACATGAGTGGCGCTACGCGCTCGCTCCGCAGACCGGGTATCAGGTGCGCGCCGAGCACAAGTCCGGCATCGTCTGGGAGTCTCCCAACCAGCAACCGTTCCGGCAGCGCAACGACCGGGCGATGTTTTGGATCAACGATCCGGTCGTCGACAAGTTGCCTTGAGTCCGCAGAGTGCCGGACCGGCATTCCGGCGCGTGTGACTGCGCACTTCAGACGTCGCCATTCGCTCCGAGCGTGAATCGGCACGCACGCGACGGTAGACTGGCCTCCGCCCCTTCAGGCCATCCACTCCACCGTTTGACGTCGCGCGCACTCCGCGGAGGGAACATGCCGGCACAAGCTACTAAACAGAAGATCGCCGTCCTCGGCGGCGGGCTGGGATCGCTCTCGACCGTCTACGGCCTCACATCGCAGCCGGGCTGGGACGAAAAGTACGACATCACCGTGTACCAGATGGGCTGGCGGCTGGGCGGCAAGGGGGCCAGCGGGCGCGTACAGGAGAAAGGAGACCGCATCGAAGAACACGGCCTCCACATCTGGATGGGCTGCTATCACAACGCCTTCGACATGATCCAGACGGCCTACCGCGTATGCCGCGAAAAGGGGCTGACGCCTGGTACGCCTTTCCCCGTCTGGACCGACGCATTCAAGGGACACAGCCTGGTGACGTTGATGGACGACTTCGGGGGAAAGTGGAAGCCGTGGAGCGTTACGTTTCCGACGAACGACAAGGTCCCCGGCACCGGCGGGCTGTGGCTGGAACCGTGGGACTACCTGCAGGAACTGATTCGCTTCGTGATGGGCCGGATTGAGGCGACGGGGCACGTCCGGGTCCGCACGTTCATGGCCGAAACGCGCCACCATACCCTCCGGGACGAACTGCTGGGCATCGTGCAGACGGCAGAATCTCTGCTGACTGAGGCCGTGGAGGTCCTGCCATTGCAATCGACGCTGGCCCATCGTGCCCTTCAGTTCATGCAGGCCATCGGCCGTGACGTGACGCAGCATAGTTCTGAACAGCATGGCACGATCGCCACATTGATAGAGGATCTGGCCGCGCGACTGTACGACTCGATTCGAGACGCGGCGGAGACCGACATCGAGCTGCATCGCCTGTGGATGGTCGTCAACCTCGCGACGGCGACGATCTCAGGGATCATCCGCGACGGCGTGCTCACGGGCGGGTTCGGAGTGATCGACAAGTGCGACTTTCAGGAGTGGCTGCGCTGCCACGGGGCCACAAAAGAGAACGCGTGGTCCACGCTGGTCCGGTCCGTCTACGACCTCGTCTTCGCCTACGACGGCGGGTGCGACGACCGTCCGAACCTGGCGGCCGGCGTGGCGCTGCGGATCATGTTCCGCGTCGCGCTCGGATACCGCGGCGCGATCGCCTGGAAGATGCAGGCCGGCATGGGGGACACGGTTTTCACCCCGCTCTACAAGGTGCTGCAGGACCGCGGCGTGAAGTTCGAATTCTTTCACCGGGTCGAAGCGATCCGCCTCACGCCGGACAAGGACCTGATTGGCGAGATCGACCTCGGCGTGCAGGCAACCTTGACGGATCACGCGAAACGGACGAATCCGCACGGTGAATATGCCCCGTTGTACCCGGTGAAGGGCCTGCTCTGCTGGCCCAGCCGGCCGCTGTACGATCAGTTGGAGCAGGGAGCGGTCCTCCGCGACGGCGGCTACGACCTCGAATCGGCGTGGACCGACTGGCCCAATGTCGGCACAAAGACGCTCCGCCTCGGCACAGACTTTGACCGGGTCGTCCTCGGCATCTCGATCGCGGCCCTGAAATATATCGCGCCGGAACTCGGCCGCGCGAACCCGCAGTGGCAGGCGATGCTCGACCACGTGCAGACGGTGCAGACGCAGGCCTGCCAGGTCTGGATGGACCGCGACGCCGCTCAAATGGGGTGGCACGAATCCGAACCGAACATCTTCGTCTCGTACACCTGGGCCGGGGCCGACATGAGCCACCTGCTGCCGATGGAGGAGTGGCCGCCGGGAGACGAAGTGCGGAACATCTCGTATTACTGCAAGCAGTTCCCGGACGCGGCGCACATCCCGCCGCCGGGACCGGACCCGGCCTTCCCGAAGTCGCAGGCCGACCGGGTGAACGCCGCGTCGAAGGAATTCCTCAACACACAGATTGCTCCGATCTGGCCGAAAGGGGTCGACCCGAATCATCCGCAGCAGCTCAATTGGCCGTGGGTCGTCGATCCAGGCGGGGCCGCTGGTGACGTGCGGTTTGATTACCAGTTCTGGCGTGCGAACGTCGACCCGACGGAGCGTTACGTGATGTCGAACAAGGGGGCGACGCAGTATCGCCTCACGTCCGAAACATGCGGTTTCGCCAACCTGAGCATCGCCGGCGACTGGACCGTCAACGGCTTCAACGCTGGCTGCGTGGAGGCCGCCGTCACGTCCGGACTGATGGCGTCGCGCGCGATCTGTGGCGAACCGCGAAAGATCGTCGGCGAAACCGATCACAACTGACGCGCCGCCCCACGCACGTAGCCGAAGTCGCCAAGACTTCGGGCGTCGGTCGCACATTCACCCGAAGTCTCCGCGACTTCGGCTACGACAGACCACCAGCCGCAGGAGCCCTGAGATGTCCCAATTGCCCGCGTACATCGACCGCGGCGGAGCTCAGACCTACGCTCAACCGCTGGAACTGACCGGCTGCCGGTTCTACAGTTTCGTCCTGGACGCGGATGAGGCATCGCTGCAGGGCGTGTGCGACCGATACCTCAACGGGCCGGCCGCTGGCAGGGCGGAGTACCGCCCGCTGTTCGGCTGCGCGGTGCTCGGCGCCGCCGTGATCGACGCCATCCGCTGTCTCGACCGGCCGCCGGCCGAGCAGTTTTCGATCACCGAAACGGACGTGGCGTTCTGGCTGCCGGTGCTGCGCGGCCGCACGGTCGCCGGCGTGTTCATCGCCGAGTCGCTGCAGTGGTTCCTGCCGTACGTCTTTGTCAACAACACCTGGGCGGTGGCCTCCGGGCGGGAGATCTACGGCTTCCCGAAAGCGATGTGCGACATTGCCGTTCCGCCGGCCAACTCGCCGGACCGGTTCGAGATCAGGACACTCGTCGTCCGCAAGTTCGGTCCCGACGCCCGCGCGGAGACATTGCCGCTGATCGACATCACGCGCAAAGCATCG
>CAZWGW010000613.1:0-4810 GCA_964633565.1 uncultured Planctomycetaceae bacterium | reverse complement strand
GCCGGAAGCGGAGGCGGCGCTGGGTCTGGATCGTCCGGCACTTCGATCGGCTGCAGCGTCTGATGCGGCGGCAGGTCGGGGATGCGGTACTCATACAGGCGCGGCGCCGGCACCGGGAGCCACGGATCATCGATCGGAGACGGGTCGAACAGCCGCGAGCGCGGATCGGGAATCACGTCGTATCCGGCCGGCGGCTCCCAGGGGGTCTCCAGCGACTTTTCCGCGACGATCCCGTAGGCGTCGCGGTCGGCCCGCACGCGGTAGAAAGCACGGGAACAGCCGGCGGGCAGAATGAGGGCCACGGCCAGCAGCGCACAGTGCGCCGCGGACCCGCAACTCGCTCGTCGGGCGGAACCGGCGGATTCGACCATTTCCAGTATGTCTGGCGGACAGTCCGAGAACCGGCGCCGATCCGCGCAGAGACCCCGCTGCCCTGCGGCAGCGGCAACGGAAAGGGCGTAAGCCAGGAGGCAGGAGGCGGGTTGTATGCGCCGCACCTGCGCGGCCGCAAGCTGGAACGCGCCGATTCGTGGCGCATCGCAACCCGTCGCCTCGTGATCGGCAGAATCAGCCGGAACGACAGCTCACGCCCATGCCCCTGAAACTCAACGTCGGCCTCTCACGCAAAAATGTGGGAGCCGCACGTCGGCTCCCGCGGGGCCGGCGTCAACCTGGAACTGGAACTCGAGGCAGCTGTCGTCGATAGCCCGGACCGGCTGCGGGAAGCGCGTGGGACCGCGACAACTTCTAAACGGCACTCTGCACCACGAAGTCACCTGCGTCAAGATTGCCCTCAGCTGAGCCGTCGTCCGAGCGAGACCAGCGCTCGATCGCCACGTCCGCGACGAGATGCAGCGACAACGCGAAGTTCCACAAGTGCCCCGATGTCGAGCGCTGGCTGGCGGCCCATCCACGCTTGCGGCTGCACTTTCTGCCCACGTACGCTCCGGAGACGAACCCCATCGAGCGCGTCTGGTGGCATCTGCACGAAACGCTGACGCGCAACCATCGCTGCCACTCGCTGGACGAATTACTCGACCAAGTCCTCGACTGGCTCGACGAACGAACTCCACACGCCATCGAAACTTCCGTTTACATCACAGCGCGAGCCGCCTGAGGCCACTTTCGTCTCTGCGTGGAGTCATTTAGGCTGGCCACCAGCGGCGTCACGTCCCGCTGGCTGCTGCGCGACGTGACGAGCGTCACGGTCCGCGTCCGGCCGTCGGAATAGGCGATGTCGATGTTGAGGTTGTTCTCGGCGCTCCTGGTCTCGGAGTCCTCGTGCGTGTGGGTGATCTCGCCGTTGTCGTACGTCCAGATATCGGTCGACCACGAACCGTCCGAGCCCCCCATGGACATGTCGATGTCGGCCGAGACGATCGTGTTGCCGTTGCCGTCGACCTGTTTGAACGTTTCGGGCCCGTCCGTCTCCACCAGCCACGTCTGGCCGCTCGCCTGGAACAGCGTCCGCACCCGGTGGTCCTCCACGTCCTCGGTGCCGTCGGCGTGCCGGTCGATCTCCTTGGTCGCTTCGTCGGTCTGCGTGGTCTGACCGGAGGCGGTGATCGTCGTCACGGTCGGCAGGCTGAACCCGGTCCCGCCGGCGCCTTCGTCGAGCGAGTTCGACTGCGACGTCTCTGATTCCAGTTCGTAGCTCGAATCGTCCAGGCGCGTGTATTCGGAATACTGGTCCTTGACCAGCACTTCTTCGTTCGTAGCCGTGTTGGTCTCGTGGTGACGGTCCTCCTCAAAGTGGTAGTCGTACCTGGAGAGGCTCTCCAGCGACATGCTGCTCTGCGTGGAAGCGCCGGCCGAGCCGTACTTCGTCGTGCTGCTCGTGGCGCTGAGCGAGGCGACGTGCAGGTACGAGGCGCTCTGGTCCTGCGTGTCGACCTCAATCAGCAGTTCCTCGTACCCCAGGTACGTGACGGCGCTGGCGCAGCGGACAGCGCCGCGTTGGACCACGTTATAATGTCGTTCGAGTTTCCAACGAACAGCGGCCACTCGGACTGTGCACTTCAGAGGAGTCCCTCTCGCTGCAACCGTTTCCGGACGGACTCCACCAGGGTCCGGTCGATGTGCTTATCTGGATCGAAGTCGATCTGCGGCGGCGTCACGTTCCGGCCCATGCCGCACTCCAGCGCCCGGTAGGCGTCCTGTCTCATCTCACGATTGTAGTCGTGGTCTTCCAGCGTCCGCAAATACTTACGCAGGCACCTCGATTCGGAAGGGTAGTAGTCGACTTCGTAGTCCTCCGCTGGAATGAAGACCACGTTCTTCACGCCGTGTGTCTCACAGACGTCCTTGAATCGTTCGGTCACCACGAAGGTGGCGCCGCCACGGGCGTGAAAGATGTCCTCACCCGTCCACGTTCCCGGTTGAATCACCAGCCGCTTCTGGCGGACAAAAATGCCCTTTCGATTCAAACACACCGCACAGAGAAGTTCTCCGAGTGGCCACTCTTGATTCTCCAGGTCGCCTCCAAGCATGCATTCTGGCGCCCACTGCTTACCGGAAGCCTCGTGATCCACCGTTGTCTGGACCCGCATGATAGTCGCCTTGAAGTAAGTGGGTGACGCCCCCAACCGCTTTCTACGGTGTCTTAACTTCACCACCTCGACTGGTTCAAATCCGGTCAAACCGCGCAAGTCGTTTGATTCGTATAGGCGCCGAAAACGTGTGCTCACCACCAAGTCGTCGCCAATGCGCATGATGTCGCCATATTCTTTGCCGTAAGTCTCCAACTCGACGCGATAGGGGGGCAACCAAGTCAAAAGGCCAAGGAAGCATCCGCATGCCCCACAACGTGGTGCATCGCCACGCTCCTTATCGTCAGTATCAACTGCGCGCGTTCCACCCTCCCGATCCTTCGAGGATCCGGCTTGAGGTTCTTCCAATAGGAAAAACCCTGGGTCAGTCTTCATGCACGAAACTCCTCAAAACCCCTCCGGAAACCGCCACTTCAGGTCCGGCTCGCAGTAACGCCGCTTCAACCACGACTCGAAGAACTCGGGCGTGATATTCTGATTCTCTGGCCGGGCAAGCCACTTGGCAACCTCATCATCAAGTTTCCGGTGCCAATCCTGATACCCGCGATGTGCTTCTTTACAGATGCCCCTCGTCTCGAACCGAGGATCCCGCAACGAGAATTTGCCCTTGAGACTTGGGTGCGTCTGCAGTGCGCGCCAGACTTTTTTGGAAATCGCGTGCTGCACCTCTCCTTCGGCGGTCAGCAAGCCCTTCTTGACGAGTTCATCAATAACGTGTCGAACATCAGTCATCCACAGATCTTCCGTGTACCGCTTGTCGGCCGCCTTCTTGCGGATCAAGTATTCCATCGCGGCCGTAAGGGCGTCCTTGGACGATTCCGTCACCTTGAGTTGATCGCGAAAGATCACCTCTGCAGTGACGCATTCAGTTCGCCCGATATTATGCACCCACACGCCGGCGCGCCCCACGAAGTACGTATGCGTGTCGGCCACCTCGACATTGTACGTCGTGAACGTCCGACCCGCACCGCGACAAAGCAGACTCTCGTCTTAGCCAGCCACGCGATCGTTTCGGCCAGGTTCTTCAGCGCCTTCTGTACGCGCGGGTTGCCGAGCACCGGGTAGTCGAGCTGCTCCAGTCGGCGGATCAGCTTCGAGACCTTGTCTGCCTTGGCGGCTTTCCCCAAGGCTGCAGTCCCAAAGAGTTCGACCACTTCATACAGGACCATGCCCACCACACGACCAATGTAGTACGCCTTCTCCTCAGGCGTCATGTTTGCCACGTTATCGAGCTCATTCTGCAGTGCATCCACGATCTCGACGATCAGCGGGCCGGCAATCCGCAGGGCGGTCGTCAGTTCGTCTGAGACCCGCCCTTCCAGTTCTGACATTCTGCCCTGCCGCAGAAGATCCAATGCCTCGGGGTCTTCGACGGACAGCCGTCCAATCTCGCCCGAGATCGCCTGCAGGAAGCTGAACACCTCCCCCGCGCCGCTGTCGTTCGGCCGGCTCCCGGCGCGCATCATGAAGCTGGGATCCCCCTCCCCTCTCATGGCGGCGGCGCCAAGGTTCCAGATGAATTTCAGCACGTCGGGGACGCCCTCCACCGTTCCCCAGAACCCATCCTTGGCAAACCCGACAACGAGACCTTTGATAAACTCCAGGGCGACGCTCCCTGCGCCGACAAACTCTCCCCACACCTCGCCACCATCGATCTCGAAGCACGACGGCCCATTGTCGAGATAAACGAAGTTTTCACCTGGCGCACCTGCGCCGTCGAACGGCAGGTAGTCGGTCCCGTAGTGCCCCGTCGCCACTCCGATCGCCGCCACGCCAATGCTCTCATTGCGCGCGCCGTCACCGAACCACTCGTCCCAGTCGGCCGGCGTCATCGCCGGATCGGCTTCGTCCTGGTCGTGCACGTCGCTGGCCGTCCGCGAGAAGCTGTTGCGCGTGATCTGGTCCTCGTCTGCGTAGTCGCCGACCCAGTCGCCGCTGAGTGCGTTCAGGTCAGCACCTTCGTGCTGGTCGTAATAGCTGCCGCCGTGGGCCGTGCCCGCAATGGTCGAAGATCCGCTCGCCTCCCCCTCGCCGTGGCCGGTCCCCTCTCCTGCGCCGCAGCAACAACAGCACGTACAGCAGCCGTACTCTTCCTCGTGACCTTCAAGGTCGATCTCCAGCATCTCTGCGGCCGGCGGCACACTCCCCTCCCCGCCACCATCCGGCACCGGCGTCTGCGCGTCGCTCACCACCCCGTCCACCGCGCCCGACAACGGCGGGAACATACCCGGCATTGGCGCCCCGCCGGTGGCGGATAGTGC
>CAZWGW010000612.1:0-4838 GCA_964633565.1 uncultured Planctomycetaceae bacterium | reverse complement strand
ATGGGTTCAACTCGCCTGCCTGTTCACTATTCTCAAACGGTTTTGACGGAGGCTCACGTCAAACTACGGAAATGCATGGAATGACGCGACGGACACGGGAACTGATATCGCTGACCGAATCTACGGTGTTGTCGAAGCCACCAACCCGGTTCCCGAACCCTCCAGCCTCGCCCTACTCGGCATGGGTGGCTTGTTGCTCTTCGGCTACGACTGGCGTCGGAAGCGGAGTACGGAGTTGGTCGCGTAGAGAAAACGGCGGGATGCTGACCGAAGAAACGCCAGCTCTTGTGGCGTACTCCATTGCGCTCAGCGTGATCCTGACGGGGCCAGTATGCTCTCACGTTGACCAGTACCCCTCCCCACGTGCGCGCCGCACACTTACCCCACCACCGGGCGTGCGTTCGCGCACGCACCGGGGGGGGTGCGCGCCGAAGCGCCAGCGGTGAACGAGGTTTTGCGCCTCGGCTAGTACTACAGCGCCCTTGAAAGTGGGCTTCTACGTCAATGCGGTTGGCTGCTACAAGGCCAGTTCGCGTGGAGGTTGGCCTGGGGTGTGAACCATGGAGGTCCAAGGATGGACGCGAAGTCGTTGCGGTCGCTTAAGCCGGAGTTGGACGTGTTTCTGTCGCGTTACTTGCCGCTGTTCGGGAGGGATGAGAACCGTCCGCATGCGCGGACCATCGTGCAGGGCTTGCTCGCCGGCGGCGATCGGCGGAATGTCGAGAACATGGCCGAGGCCATCGAAGGCGGCGTCGTGCGGACCTTGCAGAAGTTCATCGCGCAGGGAGTCTGGGAGGATCGTGAGGTCCTCGCCGAACTCCGGCAACACGTGGTCGAAGTCCTGGGCGACCAAGACGCTGTCTTGATCATCGACGAGACCGGCTTCCCCAAGAAGGGCACGAAATCGGTCGGGGTCGCCCGGCAGTACGCCGGAATTCTCGGTCGCACCGACAATTGCCAGATCGGCGTGTTTCTCTCGTATTGCAGCAGCCAAGGCCATACGTTGTGCGACCGACGCCTGTTCCTGCCGGAAGCCTGGACGAAGGATCGTGCGCGGTGTGAGGCCGCCGGCATTCCCCCCGGCGTCATCTTTCGCACCAAGCCGGAACTGGCCGCCGAGAGGGTGGAAGCTGCGGTGCGCGCCGGAATGCCGTGCCGCTGGGTGACAGCCGATTCCGTCTACGGCAGCAGTCCGACCTTCGTGCGGACGCTGCGCGAATTGAACAAGTGGTACGTGCTCGATGTCTCGTCCGAGGCACGGGTGTGGACCACCCCGCCGAAGATGCGTCCGGTCGGCGTCACCACTCGCACCGGCGGCCGCCGGACAAAGAACCCCAAACCGCTGACGAAGCCGCGTCCCGTCTCCGAACTGGTCACGGAGATCCCTGCCAGTGCCTGGAAACGCTGGAGTGTGGCGGAGGGGAGCCAAGGTCCACGAGTCTACGAGTTCGCCGAACTGACGGTCTGGTTCTCGGAAGAAGGTCTGCCGGCGGAGACCCCTGAACGACTTGTGGTTCGGCGCAGCCTGGGACAAGACGCGGACCTCAAATTCCAGCGATCCAATGCGCCGCCGAGCATTCCCCTGAAGAAGGTTGCCGAAGTCGCCGGTTGCCGCTGGTGCGTCGAGCAAGACTTCCAGTGCGGCAAAGGCGAATGCGGCCTGGATGAGTATGAGACGCGGGGCTGGATCGGGTGGCATCACCATACCGCACTGTCGCTGCTGTCGTTGTGGTTTCTGACCGTGCAGAAAGCGCGGCTGGGGGAGCGGCATGATGACGCTGGCGCTGCCGGCTGACACCGTCGAGTTCTACAACGACGGGCCGGACTTCACGCGAACCTCATACGGGCCGATGTGTCGTGTTGGCGTGCATTCCGGCAAGTTTGACAACCCTAGGGGCGAGAGTATTCTCAATGCAAGCTGTCGATCGAAAGGAGACTGGCCCACCTGAGGTGCATGGCGTGTCTGAAGAACCGACTATTCATCTGGGACAATGGTATCACCCGGTACTGAATCCACCGGCATTTGAACACCTTGCGAGCCAAGTGTCTGACGCCACAGACCTACAAATGCGCCGCACCAACCACCGAGTTGGCAACCAGTTCCACGATGTATCCTCAAAGCTCGAAATCACACGGTTCCACGTGAAAAGCATTGTGGACCGAATGTCATTTGCGCGAGGCAATCTGGTTACGATGTTGGCTGATCTCGCCGCCGATCTCGAAACCAATCCAGACCAGCACAGACGAGTGGCGGCCAGCAAACAACTCATCGTCGAGTTCCGTGACCACGTTCTCGTCGCCCACCTTGAGGGGCTCCTCACTCAGGCAAAATGCCTACTCGACTCGCTGGCACAGTTCTATTCAATTGCTTTCGTGCGATCCGTCAAAACATTCAGCGACAAGGGCAAGAATGTCCTGAAGGACATGCACAACCTCGGTGCCAAGTGCTCTCACGTCTCCAGCAAAATGGCCGACCTGATCAACGCGGCAAAGAAGTCATGGATTGACGAGGCGATCGGATATCGTGACGAGTTGGTACATTTCGGGCAGTTGCGCGACTTTCGCTGCCTTCACGTGCCGCTAACTACAGCAACGCGGTATCGCCCTGAAGTCGTGCTGGACTCTGTCATGCCAAGCGGATTACATACAACAACATACGTCGAGTCTCTCATGCGCTCCTCGCATACATTTAGTGCCAAATGGCTGGCACTCATGTTTGCTGAGATGTGCAGCCAAAAGGAGAACTAAGATCAGTCGCATCCACTGAAAGAGGCGGCACGACCACATGGCCGATTCAGACCTCCGGCCCTGACCCCAGCGGTCGACGTACACCCGGCGGGTCCGGCCGGGCCGTGCCGCCCAGGAGATCACCTCACGCCTCCCCCTTCGCCCGGTACGCCGGCCGGTGATCGGTGAGCGCCGCACCGAAGTCGAAATACACGCGCCACGTCGCGCCCTGCGTGTTGGGGTCGGCGTCGAAGCCGAAGAACTCGACGGTCGGCGACTGCTTCCCCTGCAGGAACGCCACGACGATCGCAGCGTCCTGCGGACTGGCGAACAAGTACCAGGCCTTGGTGCTGGTGCCGGCGAACCGATCGCTGTTGGAGAGGCGCGATTCGACCTCCAGCGACACCGAGTTTTTCAGCGCATTGCCGGTCGGCACGTCGTTGTTGGCGCGCTGGATGAAGTCGCTGAGCAGCAATTCCTTCGCCGTCTGCTGCAATTGGGTCTTGCAACACATTTGACTTCATCGGTTCTTTCCCAACCCGGGACGCCCGATTCCAAGGAGTCCCTCCAAGACGAAAGCCACGACATCCCGGAAACCCGCCACGTGATAGACAGCCCCGGAGGGGCGTCAGCGTGTAGCCGTGGGCGAGAGCCCACGGGAAACGGCGAACTGGAATTCGTCAGCCCCCAGCGAGCGTACGCCCCCGCAGCCCCTCCGGGGCTTGGCGCGACAAACACGACAACCATCCCGGGGGTTCACACCCCCGGCTACACCCTCCGGCCCCTCCGGGGCCAAAATGACCACGCAGCCAAGTCGAGCCAATTGACAATACCTGCCCCATTGAGATGCCAACCGTCCCGAGGCGAAATTCGGCCATTTCCAGGCGGCATTTGGATCGGAGTGTGGGTCAACGAGGTCCAGGGGGACCCGCCGATGCCATCGGCGGGCTTTGGGGAGGAGAGCAATTACCGACGGCGGTCCCGGCGAAAGTGTCGAGAGTTGAGGGTCGAGAGTCGAGAGTGAGGGGGAGCGGAACCAGGAGACGCCGGCGAAGGGAAGGACATTTCCTGTTCACCACGAAGGTCACGAAGGACACAAAGCGGGAAGACAGGAACATGGGGCGCCGTGCTGCTGTACGGTCTGATCCGGCGCATCCGTTCCAGCCGGCAACTCGAATACGCCGTCTCGCACAACATCGATTTCATCTGGCTCGTCCAGGGGCGTTCGATCGACCACTCCACCCTGTCCGGCTTCCGCACGGCGCACCGCGGGCAACTGAAGGAACTGTATCGGCACATCAACCGCGTCGCCCTCGGGCTGGGTCTGCTCCGGCTGGCTGAAGTGGCTGTGGACGGCACGCGCGTGCTGGCCAACAACAACCGCGGCAAGACGCTCTCCGCTGAGAAGATCGAGACGCTGCTGGCCGAACTCGACCGGCAACTGGAACAGGCGCTGTCCGAGACCGAGGCGGCCGACACCCTCGACGCGCTGTTCGAGAACGACGAGGACTCCTCGTCGCGGTTGCCCGCGGACACAGCGTATGGCGAGCGGCCGGAGACGGTGCTTGCGGACGGGGTCTATGCGACGGGACCCAACCTGGTGGAACTGGATGAGCGGGGCGTGGAGTTGCTCTCGCCGATCGCCAGCCAGGAGACCCGTCCCGACAACCCGGCCGAGCGCGAAGACCCCACACAGCCGGTCGCTGCGGAGGACTACGACAAGCTGCCGATCAACCCGCAGACGAAGAAGCTGGACAAGGCCGCGTTCGCCTACCGGGAGGAGGAGGATCGGTACTACTGTCCGCAGGGGCGGCCGCTCGACTATGAGGAGACCAAATCGGAGACGCGTCGCGGGCAGTGGATCAGCCGCCGCGTGTATCGGTCGGCTGACTGCAGCGGCTGCCCGCTGCTTGAGCGGTGCCGGCTGCCCAAAGCGCAGCAGAACCGTTCGATCAGCCGCGACGTCCACGAGAAACGGCGGCGGGAGCATGCCCTGAAGATGGCAACGGACGAGTCGCGGGAGCGATACCAGGTGCGCTTTCACACAGCGGAGGTGCCCTTCGCGATTCTGAAACAGATCATCGGCCTGCGACGGTTTCTGCTGCGCGGTC
>CAZWGW010000611.1:0-4842 GCA_964633565.1 uncultured Planctomycetaceae bacterium | reverse complement strand
GGCGAGACGGTCGACATCGTCCTCTGCGATCTCAAGATGCCGAACATGGACGGCTTCGAGTTCGTGGCGCAGCTTCGGGCGCTGCCGGTCGAAAGCGTCGCCCGCGTCCCCGTCGTGGTGCTGACCGGAACAGCGGACGCCGACAGCGTCCAGCGCCTCCGCGCCCTCGGCATTGCCGGCTACATCGTCACGCCGGCATCGACCCAATTGGTCGTCGAACGCGCAAACTTGTCGTGCCGGGGGGAGAGGGGGGTGCGTCGTACCGATGTTCGAGACGCACACACGACGATCGTCGCCGACGGGCGTCAATCGCGATCGTTCGACGGCGCGCACCGCCGGTCGCGGCGGATTCGGAATCTCGGGCAGGTCCGGTCTCAACTGCAGCGCCACGATCACCGCCAGGACAATCCCGACCACCAGCGATGCCACGTAGGTTCCGAGCAGCAGGGCGGTCGCCGCCGGCCCGGGCGGGTGCGTCACCACTTCGGTGTGCAATTGGCCGATCGTATTCGCCAGGGCCTGGGCGTGTCCTCGGGGACGCTGTCCCTTCGCGATCCTGATCACCTGCGTGGCGCGCGCGTAGAGGTCCTGCCGGTCGCGGTCATCGAGTGTCGTCAGGTCGGACGGCAAGTCCGGCCGGGCGCGGCGCAGCTCGATGCGCTGTTTCGCGCGGCGATACGACATGGGGAGCGTAATCAGCATGAACAGCGCTACGATCCCCAGCATCCAGCCGCCGACGACCGCCAGCAGCCCCAGCCCGGCGACGGCCACAAGACGAAACAGGGTCTCCAGCAGCGGGTGCCGGCTGAACAGCGTCAGTTGCACGAGGCGGCCGCCGTCGAGCGGCTCGATCGGCAGCAGGTTGAGCAGGTTCATGCCGAGGAACATCGTCGCCGCCGACCGGACCCACTCCCGTGGCAGCGCCAGCGCTTCCCCGGCCAGGCACAGCGGCAGCGCCAGCAGAATGCCGGGCAGGGGCCCGGAGAGCAGCACGATCCCCTGCTGCCACGCCGGCCCGCCGCGCTTCCTTCCGGCGGCGGCTCCGCCGAAGAACGGGATGAAGAAGATCCTCAGGTCCGTGTATCCGAACAGCTTCATGGCCGCGTAATGTCCCAGTTCGTGGAAGAACACCGCGGCCACGAGGACGACGACGCTGACGGCATCGAACTCGAGCACGCGGAACGACAACACGAACAGGACGGCGGTCACCAGCAGCAGAGCCCCGCCGCCGCGCGCCGACGGTTTCGCCTCCCGGGCCAGCACCTTGTCCCACACCTCGTGATAGAGGGGATCGTCCGCCGCGGACGGTTCCAGCAGGGCGTCGAGATCGACGAATTCGCCGGACGTTGACGGGTCAAAACCGTCGGCAGGCATCCCTGTCGGGGCGGGACCGGATTCGTCGTGCATCAGTTTCTCGGGATGCCCTTGCAGGAACGGGAGGTTGCATCGTCCCCGCCCCGATGCCGGGCTGCAAGCCCATCGCGGTCGCCGGGTCGCCCGCACACTGGTCCCGCGCACAGAACTGTGCAACGATATGTCGGCCGTTCGCGTCTCACGTCTCATGCGAGCGCTCGTCCGTGGCCCGTCAGGCCCGGTCGTAACGCCGTCCACCTCACACATCACCCGGTTGCCGCTGATCGAACATGTCCGCGCCCTGTCGTTCCCCGTCGCGCCGTGAATTCCTGAAGTTTACCGCCGCGCTGTCCGCGGCCGGCCTGGCCTCACAGCAGATGACATCATTGCATCCTTCGGGCCGCGCCATGGCGGCCGCCGCGCAGGACGGCGTCATCGACGCGCATTCGCATATCTGGACGCGGGACGTGGGGAAGTATCCGCTGGCCGCCGGTCAGACGCTGGACGACCTGAAACCCCCCAGCTTCACCACGGAGGAACTGCTGGAGACGGCGCGGCCGCACGGCGTGACGCGGGTCGTGCTGATCCAGCACAAGCCGTATCACGGCCTGGACAACAGCTACATCGCCGACACGATCGCGAAGCATCCCGGCACGTTTTCAGGCGTGGCCTGCATCGATGCCGAAGCCGCCGAGCCGCAGCGCGAGATGACGCGGCTCAGGAACCTCGGGTTCCGGGGTTTCCGCATCCGTCCGGGAGAAGGGGGCAGGGACCGCTGGATCGACAGCCCCGGCATGCGGGCGATGTGGGACCATGCCGGCACGGAGGGTCTGGCGATCTGCCCGCTGATCGATCCGGAGCACATCGGACAGGTCGATGAGATGTGCGAGGCGTTTGCCCGCACGAACGTGGTCGTGGACCATTTCGCGCGCATCGGGATCGACGGCATGATCCGGGACGCCGACCTGGACGCGCTCGTCAAGCTGGCCCGCCACGAGCACGCGCACGTCAAGATCTCCGCCTATTACGCGCTCGGTGAGAAGAAGCCACCGTACGTCGACCTGATCCCGATGATCCGGCGTCTCAACCAGGCGTTCGGTCCGCACCGGCTGATGTGGGGGAGCGATTCGCCGTATCAACTCACAGCCCCCAACACCTATGGAGATTCCTTGGCGCTCGTGCGGGACAAGATCAGCTTCTGGACGGCGGACGAACGGGACTGGGTCCTGCGCAAAACGGCAGAACAGGTTTACTTTTCCTGAGCGGCGGCAGGCCCGATCGCATCCAGATGGCCGGGCCGCGCGATCAGCAGCGTTTCGCCGGCGATGACGAGGTTGCCGCCGGAGCGCCCGGCGGACGCTGGCAGCGGAATGCGCTGTTCGATCACACCGGTGGCGGCCTCAACGACAAACAGGTCCTCGTGGGTGGTCCAGTAGACTCGTCCGGCCGCGAGCGCGCCTCTCCCATAGCCGTAACCGGCAGGGTCGTCGTAGCCGACGCGCCACGCCACCTCCCCGGTCGTAGCGGCAATGCCCCAGAGTTGGTCTCCGGCGGCGATCAACGTCCCGTTCGCAACTCCCAGCAGATGCACGATCGGACCGGGCACCGGCCGCTTCCAGAGGACGACCCCTGAGCCGGCATCCAGCGCCGTCAGGTCTGGAGAGTCGTTGGCGGCGATGAACAACCGGCCGCCCTGATAGACCGGCGGCAGCAGTCCCCAGCGGGCGTCGTCGCT
Source organism: uncultured Planctomycetaceae bacterium (assembly GCA_964633565.1). Taxonomy (GTDB): domain Bacteria; phylum Planctomycetota; class Planctomycetia; order Planctomycetales; family Planctomycetaceae; genus CAZWGW01. Next base: position 1,754 of record CAZWGW010000611.1, on the reverse strand, counting down.
CATATCAGTGAGAGCGGTGGAGTGCGACGCGTACATGGCGACCCACCGCAGCCGGCCCGAGTCGGCCTCCACGGCCGCGACGGCCCCTGCGCCGGTCGCGTGAAAGACCAGCCCGTTTCCGAACGTCAGCAGTTCGTGGTCGACCAAGTGAAACGCCGCTGGCGGCTCCTGCAGCGCGGCGCAGACGCGCTGTTGCCAGAGCAGACCGCCCGAGTTGGCATCCAGGCAGGCGAGGCCGATTTCGATCTGGGGGGTGGGCCGGCGAATCGCGACGAAGGCCCGGTCGCCGACAACGAGCGGCGCGCCGCTGAAGTTCCAGTCAGCCGACGGGAACACGTCCTCCGGCCGGACTGACCACAACAGCCGCCCCTGCCCCTGTTCCAGGTCGAGGCACACGAGCGGCGCTTCGTGGCGCCGCAGGGAACGTGTTCCGGCAGTGACAATCGGCAGCCCGCAGCGCGCGAAGTACCGGCCGCGAGAAATCGTCGCCGTATACCGCGGACTGCCCGCCGCAGGCAGGTCCGGTCCCTCCCCGGCGGTCGCCGTCGAGTAGATGACGCCATGGTCATCGGGCATCCCGGTTGGCCAGGCGGGAGATCCGTCCGCCAGGCGCAGCGCGCGAACCGTCTGCGCGTCATTCACGAGGGCCAGGCCTTGCCATGCCAGAGGAAATGTGGAGAGCGGACCTGCGTCGATCAGTGCCGGCCGGGATGGCTCCATCCGTGGCAGTCGTCCCGACGGGAGATCCCGCTCCCAGAGGAGGGACTGCAGTCGCGGCGGTGCGTCGTCGTTCGCCGTCCGCTGCGGCGCGCCGCCCAGCGTCGCCACGGCGGCAACCGTCGCAGGCCGGCCCCAGTCCCGTGCTTCGTCCGCGACGTCGGCCAGAATGTCGACGTAGCGTCCGTCGCGGCCGCACAGGGTCCCCGCGGCATCCGGATGCAATTGACGGAATTCTTTCCATTCGGCAGTCGCGCGGCGTTCGTCGCGCTGCATGATGCTGCACAGGACCAGACGCGCGCGAATCCCGGCGAGCGCCTGTTGTGCATCGGGATACCGCATGACGAGCGGCGCCGCGGCGCCCGAAGTCGCTCGCAGCGGCACGAGTGCGGTCCAGTGCTCGCGGGCGGCGTCCAGCCGGCCCCGGGCCCATTCCCATTCCGCCAGCCACGCCAGTGCGTCGTCTCCGGAAGTGCTGACAAACCCGTCGCGCACGATCCGCCGCATCCTGTCCGGGTCGCGACGGGCAAGTCCTGTCTCGAATAACTTGTCCATCTCCGCATCAACCTGCCGGCGGTAACGATCCAGTCCCGCCGCCGGCATGGACGCGAGCAGCGCGGTACACGTGTCGCGGACCGTCCCGCACCGCCCCGGCTCCACTTCCACGAGCGCGTCGCCGAATTCACTGGCGAGGGAGCGGAGGCCGTCGATCGCGGCGTCCCAGTCACCCGCGGCAAGAAACTCGCGCGTCGCCGCCAGCCGTTTGGAAGCCACGAGTGAAATGTCGATCGCGACAGGACCGCGCGACGGCCGGAAATCCTGCGCCGGGCATTCCACCGCGCAGACGCAGAGCAGGAATGTGAGTGAAATGCGACGCGTCATTTCCGGAATCGACTCCGGCGCCAGGCCTCGGTTCGCACGAGATCAGCGGGATTTCGCGCGCAAGAGATGCCCGGCATAAAACACCACCAGTCCGGCAAGGGTCAACATCGGCATCCAGACGAGTGGAAACCCGAAATTGAGCTGCCAGATGATGA
>CAZWGW010000610.1:0-4847 GCA_964633565.1 uncultured Planctomycetaceae bacterium | reverse complement strand
GAAGACCGGAGTCCTGGCACGAAATGACAAGTGCCGTGCGACTCAAAGCACCTTGATCCGGCAGAACCGTTTCTTCCCCACCCACAAGAGCAGCCCGTCGGCCACGTCGATCATTTGATTGTGCGCGCCGATCGGCGTCTTCTCTGCGCCCAGATACGCCCCCCCCTGATCGATCGCCCGCCGGGCGTCGCTCGTCGACGGACACAGCCCCGTCAGTTTGAGTAACGGTGCAGCCGCCAGCTTGCCGTCCTGGAGCTGGCCGCGCGCCACCTCCACGACAGGAATATCTTCCGGCAGCGCCCCCTCGCCGATCTCCTTCTGCCAGCGCGTCGCCGCTTCGTCCGCGGCGGCGTCGCTGTGGTACTGCGCGATGATCGTCTTCGCCAGCGTCACCTTGGCCGTTTTGGGATGCCCGGCAAGGATTTCGTCCACTCGCGTCAGCTCGATCCCGGTCAGCAGTTCGTAATACTGCCGCATGCAGGCGTCCGGCACCTGCATGAACTTCTTCATCATGTCATACGGCGCCTCGGAGATGCCGATGTAGTTTCCCAGGCTCTTCCCCATCCGCCGCACGCCGTCGGTGCCGACGAGGATCGGCGACATCACGCCGATCTGCGACGGCAGCCCCTGCTCCTTCTGCAGGTCGCGGGCCAGCATGAAGGCATACAGCTGCTCGGTCCCCCCCAGTTCCACGTCGGCCCGGATCTTGACCGAGTCCCAGGCCTGCATCAGCGGGTAAAGGCACTCGTGGAGGTAGATCGGGCTTGCGGCCTGCATCCGCTGGGCGAAGTCGTCGCGAGTCAGGAGCTGCGCGACGGTCACCTTGCTGGTGAGTTCCAGGATCTGGGCGAACGACATGGCCGAGAACCAGTCGCCGTTGCGATGCACCTCGGCCCGCGACAGGTCGACGACCTTGCCGACCTGCTGCAGGTAGTACCCGGCGTTGGCCTCGACCTGTTCGGCCGTGAGCCGCGCTCGGGTCTGGTCCCGGCCGCTGGGGTCGCCGACCAGGGCGGTGTAGTTGCCGATGATGATCACGGCCTGGTGGCCGAGTTCCTGGAACTGCCGCATCTTGCGGAGCGGCACCGTGTGTCCGAGGTGGACGTCGGCCGCCGTGGGGTCGATGCCGTACTTGATGCGGAGCGGCACGCCGGTCTTGCGGCTGTGCTCCAGGCGCGGGGCGAGTTCGTCCGCAGGGACGATTTTTTCGACGCCGCGACGGATCACGGCGAGCTGTTCGGCAACGGGAGGGAACGGCATGGGGTCTGTCGTGCTGTTGTCTCGGCTTGGCGCGGGACCGGTCGTTTAACCCGCAGCCGAAGTCGAGGGCGTCAATGTGACGAATTCCCTCGCCTTCGGCTACGGGTTAAACGAATTGTTTGAACGATAACATCTCCGGCGGCCGCAGTCGCCGTCACGCTGCGAGGAACGCCGTGATGACGAGCATCGTCCCATTGAACAGGCCGTGGGCGACGACGACTGCCAGGTAACTGAACCGCCGGTGAAACGTGTATCCGAGGACGAGCGCCAATGGAATGATGGCCAGTGAATCGGGAAAGCGGTGGACCGAGGCGAACAGCAGCGATCCAAGGACGATTGCGGCAAGAGGCCCCAGATGCTCCGCGAGCCAGGACTGCACGATGACCCGAAACAGCAACTCCTCGGCAATCGGCGCGATCACGACGGCCGCGGCAACCGCCCAGAACCAGGCTTCCCACGAGGGAGCGGCGCCGAGCATCCGCAGTACGTCGTGCGCCCGGTCTTCCGTCCGCAGCGCGCGCGTGACAAGCAGGACGAGAAACACCGGCAGCCAGGCGGCAGTCACTGCGACGCTGCCGTCCAGGACCTGCCGGGACGCCGCGCGAAGCGATACACCGAAGTCCGCGAGCGGCCGCTGACCCCAGCGCGTCAGGAGCAGGAGGAGCACTCCGACAAAGATCAACTGCACAATGGAATTGCTGCGCAGGCGGATGAGCACCTCGTGCGCGTCAAAGTCCGGCTCAGGGGCAGTGGCCGGGGCTGCGGGCGTCGGGACATCCGTAGCAGCCGCCGGCGACGATTCGATCAGGTATTTTTCCACCATGGGCGCGACCTGTTGCGCCAGCGATTGCCCCAGCCAGAGTACGGCGGCGATCACCGCGCCGGGAGGGATGGATGGCCGCTCCGCTGGCACAACGCCCGGCGCGCCGGACTCCCGTGTTCGGCGCAGAACCATTGCCGCCCAACAGCACGCGCTGCTGGCGCAGAGGATTACCATAAGTACCTGGGCGGGACCGTTCGTCACTGCCGCTCGTCGTTGCCTGGTGGTGCTCGCTGCCGCAGGTCGCAGTGCTGGCAGACGCCGCGTCAACCCGATATCGTGCCGGGACAATCGCCGGCCGCGCCGCTGTACTGTCGTGAATTCGTTCCCATCCCGCCACACACTCCTGCCGATGAGCGACGTGCTCGCACAGATTGTCGCCCACAAGCGGTCCGAGATCGCCGCGGCCCGCCGCGCGCAACCGGCGGAACGCCTTGCGGCTGAGTTGAGCGCCGCTCCGGCGCCGCGCGACTTTCTGGGCGCCTTGCGGGCCCATTCACCAATGGGCCTGATCGCCGAGGTGAAGCGCGCTTCCCCTTCCGCCGGGCTGATCCGCGCGGACTTCGATCCCGTGGAAATTGCGCGGACCTATGCCGCACATGGCGCGGCCTGCCTCAGCGTGCTCACGGACGAGAAGTTCTTTCAAGGGTCGCTGAATGACCTGCGGCGGGTGCGGGCGGCAGTCGAATTGCCGGTCCTGCGGAAGGACTTCATCCTCGACCGATACCAGGTCCTGGAAGCCCGTGCGGCAGGTGCGGACTGCGTTCTGCTCATTGCCGAATGCCTCGACGACGCCGTGCTGTGCGACCTGCACGAGTACGCAGGCAACCTCGGCATGCAGACGCTGATCGAACTGTACGAGCCGCAGAACCTGGACCGCGTCCTCGCCCTCTCCCCGCCCCTGATCGGAGTGAACAACCGCAATCTCAAAACGATGGTGACGGACCTGGAACATTCGATCCGCCTGGTCCCCCGTGTCCCGCCGATGGCGCTGTTCGTCAGCGAAAGCGGCATTCGTAATCATTTCGATGTCTTGCGGTTGCAGAACGCCGGCGTCCGCGCCATCCTCGTCGGCGAATCGCTGATGCGCGCGGCCGATGTGGGTGCCGCGGTTGATGCGTTGATGCGCAGGCCGGGGCCTGAGGAGTCAGCGAAGCGATGAGGGGATGAGGAGATAAGGCGATGAGGAGATGCAACCACTGATCGCTTTGCCAATCACAACAACACCAGACGAAAAAGCCACCAAACCACCAAACGACCCCACCGCTCATGCCCACCCAGCAGCAAACGGTCGAACACGTCCTCGTCGTCCCTACAGAGTTGTTTCACGGGATCGGCTACTTTCAGGGCTTCTGTGCCAACGCACGGCCGTACCTGGAGACGCTGCTCGATGCGGCGTACACCAGCTACCGACCGCGGAATGAAGTCGAGGAAGACCCTTCTTTCAAGCAGCTCATCCCGTATTGCATTTTTCGTCACGGCCGCCAGGTTTTTCACTACAAACGGGGAAAACTGCAGGGAGAAGGCAGATTGCACAGCAAGCGGTCAATTGGGGTGGGTGGGCACATTTCGTCGGAAGACCAGAATGGCCAGAGTTCGGTCTACCGGGAAGCCCTGTGGCGTGAGATTCAGGAGGAAGTCTTTCTGGAGACTTCATATACGGAGCGCTGCCTGGGCCTGATCAATGACGACCTGACGGAGGTGGGCAAGGTCCATCTGGGGATCGTCCACGTGTTTGAACTGGATGCGCCCAAAGTTCGCCCACGGGAAGAGTCGATCATACAGACAGGATTTGCCGATCCGGTTGAACTGGCACGCGACCGCGACGCCTTCGAATCGTGGTCGCAGATTTGCCTCGACCAGTTGGTGGGCGGCTAGCGACTGCGGGGGGACGCCTGCACGAAGCCGCCGCCGGACCATCACCGCGGACAAAGGAGTGTCTGACGATGAATTTGACCTCGCGCAGGAACCTGTTGACGACCGGCGCTGCCGCGCTCTTTGGACTGTCCCTTGGATCGAGTTCCGTGCTGGCCCAACAGCCTGCGGCCGCGCCCGCGGCGGCGGACCGGCTCCCCGGGGGGTTGTCCGAAGAGCAGCTCGGGCAGATGATCGCCGCCCTGGGGATCAAGCCGGACAAACAGCAACAGCGGTACGACTTCGCTTTCAAGGCGAAGATGGGGGAGCAGGAGTGGGAACTCTCCATGTCGTCCGTCCTGAGCCGCGACGGCAAGTCGATCTGGCTCATGGCGTGGCTGGACGAATTGCCGAAATCCGCCAATGACGTGCCGCGCAACGCGCTGCTGCGGCTCCTGGCGAAGAACGACGAAATCGGCAGCGGCAAATTCTTTGCCTACATCCCGGCCAACCGCCGGTTCGTGCTGCAGCAGGTCGTGCCGAACGAGAACATGACCAGCGCCAAGTTCAAATATCTGCTGCAGGACCTGGGGACGTCGGTGGTCGATTCGTACGAAGTGTGGTCCGTGGCGAAATGGACCGAACAGCCCGGCACGGCGCCCGCCGCCAACACGGCCTCCGGGACGCCCCCCGCTCAGCCGCAGCAGCCGGCGCGGACCGCAGAAGGGGCGGGCCGGTTCGAGCAGCCGATTCGCCGGTAGATCTCTGGTCGCAGGTCGCTGCCGAATCACGCACCCGGTTTGCGGAAACCGGGTGTTCTGCTGCGCGCCGGACGATCAGCGGGCGTTGGACGCCTGACGCACAATGGTGTTCCCAATGCGTTCGGCCATCAGGTCGTTGGCCGGTTTATTGA
>CAZWGW010000609.1:0-4850 GCA_964633565.1 uncultured Planctomycetaceae bacterium | reverse complement strand
AAGTTACGTGCCGCATTACCGGCTCGGTCGCTGACATCGTAGGCCAACCGGCCGCGATGGACCAGTTGGCCGGGGCCGAAGTGCTCGCTCCGGCAGGTCGGACTTCCCGGGAATCCCTGGTTTTCTCGTCCCATTGTCCGGATTTCTGCACGGACCCGCCGGCGCCGCCACACTTCTGTTATTAGAGACAAATGATTCCCGCCGGACAGATCCATCAGGCGGCGTCTGGAGCATTCCCATGAGACTGACCCTCCGCACACTGCTGGCCTATCTCGACGACCGTCTGGAGCCGGCTGACGCCAAGGCCATCGGCGCGAAGATCGCTGAAAGTCCCGTGGCGCCCGGCATGATTGACCGCATCCGCGAGGTGCTTCGCAGGCGTCGCGTCACGGCGCCGCAGATCAGCGGTCCGGGATCGGGTCCCGACCCCAACCTCATTGCAGAGTACCTCGATCTGACGCTCCCTCCGGAACATGTGGCCGAAATCGAACGGATCTGCCTGGAGTCGGACATCCACCTGGCGGAAGTCGCGGCCACGCACCAGATCCTGACGCTGGTGCTCGGGGAAGCCGTTGATATTCCGCCCACAATGCGGGAGCGGATGTACGCGCTGGGGATCGAGTCGGCGGCGCAGGCGGAGGGGAATGGACACGGGCGGGAACGAATTCAGACCATGGCGCCGGACCGCGGGCCGGTCGCTGCGCCGGTGACCGTTGCCGCCCACGCAGCCGGCCCGTTTGAGGGGCGCTTGCCGCCAGAACTGCGGCGCCGACCCTGGTGGTGGCGCTTGCTGCCCATTGCGGTCCCGGTGGTGCTCATCGGGTGGTTGTATCTGGTGTTTTCCGACTTCTTCGGAGGCCCCGGGACTCCAGGACGGGGCGCTCCCGTCGTGACACAGGGGGAGGTCGCTCAGAATGCCGCGACGCGGACACCCGAGGCGACCGACGACGGATCGCAGGCTGCGATCACGAACGCGAATGTTGCCCCAACGTTGGTCGCTCCCGATGGCGTCTCCCCGCCGGCGGCCGTCTTGAGTGAGCCGGAGTCCGGCACCGCTCCGGAAGTCACGCCCGTCATCGTAGATGCGACGGGCGCGGCGCCGCCTGAGGATGTCCCGGCACCGGCTCCGGACCAGCCGCCTGCCACGCAGGTCGCCGTGGCGCCGGCCGCGACAGTGCCGGTCGTGGAGCAACCGAAGGACCTGCCGGCGATCATGTACGAAAGTGTTGAAGGCGTGCTGCTGCAATTCCAGCGGGAGGACGACGACTGGACCGTCATGCCCCGACACGCGCTGATCCATCCGGGTGACCGGTTGGCCGCTCCGGAACCGTTCACGGCGCGAATGTCCGTCGGGAAGGGGCGTTGTGATCTGACTCTGAACAGCGGTACTTCGCTCGAGTTCCGCGTTCCGGTCGGCGACATGTCATTGAGCGTCGATATTGGCCGTGGCCGCCTCGGCTTGTATCGGGGGGACGGCGAACAGCCGGTGAGAATTGGCGTGCGCGTCGGCCAGCAGGAGTACGGCATCGAACTGCTCGAACGGGACACCTTGTGCGGGATGGAGGCCATCCCGCGCCCGTGCCAGGGGCTGCCGGAGGGGCCTGCGGCGCCGGTGTATGACGGCGGCGTTTTCGTCGCGTCCGGCGCGGTGCTCCTCACGCGACAGGACGGCCAGCAGGTGATGTTGCGCAATGACAGTGGCTGGCTCCCGTGGCAACTCAGCGGCGCTCCCGCGGAACCCGGACCGCTGCTGGCAGTTCCCCAGTGGCTGGTCCCCGGAGGTCCCTCGCTCCCGTCGGTCTATCGCACCTGGGCCAATCAATATGAACGGGAATTTGTGCTCGATGAACCGGTCTCCTACAGCATTCCGGCCATCGTCAAGGACCGGCGTCCGAGAATGGCGGAGTTCGCCGTGCAGACTTTGGCGCTCACCGACAACTATCGCCAACTGCTCCGGGCGCTCCAGGCGGAACATACCGAGGCGCGTCGCGCGGCCATCGTCGGCCTGAGGCAATGGCTCCCGCAGGCGGCCGAGCACGGCCCGCTGCTCAAGGACGAGATCGGCCGCGCCTTTCGGGATGCCGACGTCGATCCGGTGTATTGGCTGCTGTGGGGCTTTACGGAGGACAACGCGCGCGACCCGGACGCCTCCGGGAAGCTGGTCTCGTGGCTGGGGCACGAGGACGTCGCCATCCGCGAACTGGCCTGCAAGAACCTGCTGGACCTGACGGGTCGCGATTACGACTACCAGCCGATGGCGCCGCTCGTGCAGCGGCAGGCTGCCGTCGCCCGGTGGATCGATCACATCGAGCGTTTCGGCGCTCTGTTGCCGCCGGCGGAGGCCGCCCCGGCACCTTAAGATCTTCGCGGCCGTCCGGCGGCGGGCATGAGTCCGCCGAATGACCGTGCATCCCGCGCACCTGCAGCGCCGCGACGTGCCGGAGTGAATCGCGTCGACGAACCGCATATACTCGCGGTACGTTGCTGCGAGTCTCTGTCCCGCACGCCCGCCTCCATGTTCGCCCGGATCAAGCAACTCCTCGAGCTGATTCGCTTCAGCCATACGGTGTTCGCGCTGCCGTTCGCCCTGTTCTCAGCGGCGCTCGCCTGGCGCGACACGGCTTTCCGCGGCCGCGACCTGCTCGGCATCCTGCTGTGCATGGTGTTCGCACGATCGGCCGCCATGGCATTCAATCGCGTTGCCGACTGCGGCCTCGACGCTGGAAATCCCCGTACCGCCCGCCGGCATCTGCCCGCCGGCCTGCTTACCGCCCGCGCGGTCTGGGCCTTTACCGCCGTCTGCTCGATCGGCTTTGTCGTCGCCACAATGCTGTTCCTGCCGAATTACCTGCCGCTGCTGCTGTCGGTCCCTGTGCTCGCGTTCCTGCTCGGCTATTCATACGCCAAACGCTGGACCGTGTGGTGCCACTACTGGCTGTCGGCAGCGCTGATGCTTTCGCCGATTGCCGTGTGGATCGCCGTGCGCGGCACCGTGGAGTGGCCTCCGGTGCTGCTGGGTCTGGTGATTTTCTTCTGGGTGGGCGGCTTCGACATCATCTACGCCTGCCAGGACGCCGAGTACGACCGCTCTTCCGGCCTGTTCAGCGTCCCCGCGCGCTGGGGCATTCCGACCGCGCTGCGGATCGCGTTCGTCAGCCACCTGCTGACGATTGCCGGGCTGCTCGGACTGTGGTGCGTCGCCGGCCTCGGACCGGTCTTCCTGATCGGCACGCTGGCCGTTGCCGGTCTGCTGCTGTATGAACACCGGCTGGTGCGGCCCGACGATCTGACGCGCGTCAATGTCGCCTTCTTTCACGTGAACGCAGTCGTCAGCATCGGGCTGCTCGTCGTGGGCCTGATCGACCTTTGGCTCCCGCATTGAATTTCATCGGACGCCCTGCATGACCCGCGTCAGCACCCGCCGCCGCTTCCTCCAACAGGCCAGCGCCTCGACGGGCTTGCTCCCGTTGTCGGCCGCGTTCGATCGACTCTTTGCCGCCGACAACGCGGCCGCCCCCTGGAGAGCCGGCCTCGCGAGGGCCGTTATCACGCCCGACACGCCGGTGTGGCTCGCCGGCTACGGCACCAGACGCCCGCCGGACGGCAAGCTCCACGACCTGTGGATGAAAGCCCTTGCCCTGGAAGACACCGACGGCCGCCGCGTCGTCCTGATCACGAGCGACTTCCAGGGGGTCCCCCGCAGCATGAGCGACCGCGTCTTCCGGCAGCTCAAGGCGAAGCACGGCCTGCAGCGGGCGCAGGTGCTGTTCACGTTCTCGCACAACCACTGCGGCCCGCGGCTGGGGGACGATCTGGTCGACTACTACCCGGTGGAAGCGGAGCAGGTCGCGCTGGTCAACGAGTATACCGACCGAATGGTGGAACGCACCGTGCAACTGGTCGGCACCGCGCTCGCCGCGCTCTCACCGGCCAGCCTCGCCACCGGACAGGGAAAGGCGACGTTTGCCGTCAACCGCCGCAACAACCGCGAGGCAGACGTCCCCGACCTGATCGCGCGCGGAGAGCCGCTGGTCGGACCGGTCGATCACGCCGTCCCCGTACTGACCGTGACGCGCCCCGATGGGGCACTGGCGGCCATCCTGTTCGGCTACGCCTGCCATCCGACGACGCTCAGTTTCCTGACGTGGTGCGGCGACTATCCCGGATTCGCGCAGCTCGAACTGGAAGAGAAGCATCCCGGCGCGCAGGCGATGTTTGTCAACACCTGTGGCGGCGACCAGAACCCGCTGCCGCGGCGCAGCGTCGAACTCTGCCAGGGCTACGGTCATCGCCTCGCGACCGCCGTCGAGGAAGTGCTCGCACAGCCGCTGCAGCCTGTTTCGACCGGCGTGCGGACGGCCTTCGAATACGTCGACCTCCCGTATCTCGAAGTCGTTACGCGCGAGCAGTTGACGGCGCTCCTCAACGACGACAACGCCATCCGCGCGCGATGGGCCGCACGACTGCTCAAGCAACTGGATGACGGCGCCTCGTTCGAGTCAGCCTATCCCTATCCCGTGCATGCCTGGCAACTGGGCAAGGAGTTGCTGGTGATCGGCATGGGGGCCGAGACGGTCGTCGATTACGCACTCCGGTTCAAACAGGAGTTCGGCCCCGGCACGTGGGTCTGCGGCTACGCGGACGACATGATCTCGTACATTCCCTCGCGCCGCGTCTGGCTGGAAGGCGGCTACGAAGGCGGCTCGTCGCTTTACGAGTACGGTCGCCCGGCGCTGCGCTGGGCCGGCGACGTCGAGGAACGCATCGCGACGACGGTGCGCAAGCTCGTCAACGCCGTGAGCAAGTAGCGCTTGCCTTCAACTGCGATAGCAAATCGAGCATCCACTGCC
>CAZWGW010000608.1:0-4854 GCA_964633565.1 uncultured Planctomycetaceae bacterium | reverse complement strand
CAACGACGTTTATTGTAGCGGCTCCGGCAGAATCTCCGGTATCCTCCCGGCAACTTGTTCAAGCCGAGTTGGTTGACACGGCGCGCGTTTGGGCGGAATCTGAGTAGCGACACCCCGGCCAGCCTTTTCGGAGGAAACGCCCCATGTCGTCAGAACCGATGCGCCCCTTTGTGAGCGAGCCCGCCCGAAAACTTTCCGTCGCCCTGGCGGCATGGCTGGCCTGCATCGGCGCGGCAGCCAGCGACGACGCCGTCCCTGCCACGGACGACGAGTTCGAATCGCCGGCACACGCGCGCCAGATACAGGAATCGCTCCGCGCGACCGTGGACCGCGTCGCACCGGCCGTCGTGGCGCTCAATCGGGCCGACGGCGGTGGTCCCCTCGGTTCCGGAGTCGTGATCGATCCGGCCGGGATCGTCCTCTCGAACGGACACAGCGGCGGAAACGTGGGGGATGTCGCGCGCGTCCGCTTTCCCGATGGACGAATCGTGAGCGGGGAGTATCAGAGCACGCACGAAGGTGGTGGCCGCGACTGCGCGGTCGTCCGGATCACCGAGCCGGGACCGTACCCATTCGTCCCCCTACAGCCCGACAAACTGTCGGCAAAAACAGGCGACTACTGCTTTCACCTGGGGTTCCCCGGCGCGTTCGATGCGGAATCGCTCCCCACGCCGCTGCTGAGGTTCGGCCGCATTTCCGGAACCGGGAAGGTCTCGATCTACGCCAACTGCCTCATCGTGTTCAGCGATTCGGGCGGACCGCTGTTCGATATGCACGGCCGGCTGTTGGGGATCGCGAATTACTCGATCGGTCCGCAACTGCGGCACCCGGGCCAATGGGCCGCGATCCCGCAATTGCTGGATGGTCGAACGTGGTTTCAACCGGCGAATGGGGACGAGGTCTTGGAGTTCGGCTTCACAAAACGCGACCGAACCGGACCCGACACGAGCCGCGTGGTCTCGCAGCCCGCGTTCACAGCGCTGCTGGAACCGGCGCGGCGCGCGACCGTACAGGTCCTGGTCGACGGCCAACCGGCGATCCTCGGCACAGTCGTCGCGCCGGGCGGGATCGTGCTGACCAAGCGGTCGGAAGTGCTGAACTCGACCGGCCAGCCGATCGGCAAACTGGCCTGCCGGACGTTCGCTCCTGAGTCCCTCATCGAATCGGTGACGGTCCGCGCGGAGTTCCCACTCGATGACGTCGTGTTCCTTCAGGTCGGCGGCGGCGACCGGGAAATTGCCGCCGCGGACATCCGCCCGCTGGAAGTGCATCGCGGTACCATCCTGGTCGTACCGGTCCCGGGAGAGGCGGCGAGCGAGATCGGCGTCATCGGGACGGACCGCCCGATGAAGATCGAGCGCGATCCGGGCGTCCTGCCGCTGGTATTGGAGAAATCTCCCGCGGGCGTGCGCGTGACCAGGGTGCCGCAGGCGGTTGCGGAAGAGACAGCAAACGCCGTCCAGGCCAGCGACGTCGTCACGCACGTCAATGGAATGGCGGTCGCGACGGTCGCAGAGTGCGCGTCGGCCGTCGAGAAGCAGACTGTCGCGGCCGGCGAGACGGTCGTGTTGACGCTGCGCCGCGATGAGCGGGAATTGACCTGCATCGTCCGCGCCGACAGCGCGAACCTCCAGAACCGGATTCACCAGCATGCGCATGCGCGTGTCAGCCTGCGCCGCAACGGCTTTCCCTCCGTGCTGTGCCACGACGCCATCGTCGCCGGTGCGAACTGCGGCGGCCCGATCGTCGATCTGGAGGGGCACATCATCGGTGTCAACATCGCCCGCGTGCAGCGCTGCTCCACACTCGCGCTGCCAGGCGGCCGCGTGCTGGAACTGCTCGCACAATTGAATGACGCCTCGGTCGACAGATGACCGACTGCGTCACACCATCTGCTCCCGCACCCGGTCCAGCAGCGCCTTCGCCGCGCGGACCCCTTCGTACTCGTCCAGCGTCTCACCACGATAATCGATGCTGACGTGCCCCCGGTAGCCTCCGTCGAGCACGATCTTCATCATGCGGAAGTAGTCGGTCTCCATCTCGTTCCCCGCCTCGTCGAACGTGCGGGCCGTGGCGCTGATTCCCTTGGCGTAGGGGAGCAGCCGCTGCATCCCGGCATAGCGGTCGACCTCTTCGTAGCTCTCAAAGTCGGGCTGCGTGCCGAGCCGCGTCCCGCCGACCGCTTCGATCAGTTCGACCAGCCACGTGGGCCGGCAGGTCGGCGGCCCGTCGTTGGCGACCAGCACCATGATCCGCTGCTCCTCGCCGTAGCCGGCAATCTCCGCAAGTGACTCCTTCGCGCCGGCAAACGCTTCCGCGGCGTTGTCCCGCTTGCCGATGCGGACGCAGACCGCCTGGCAGCCGAGCGCCTTGGCGGCATCGATCCAGCGCCGATGGTTCTGCACCACTTGCTTCCGCTTCTCGGGGTCCGGTTCCGCCAGGTCCCCCTGGTCGTCCAGCTCGATCCGCACCTGCCGCACGCCGTGTTCCGCGGCCCGCTTGTTCATCTCCGGCAGGAAGCCCTCTTCGTCGAGCCGCGCGCTGAAATAACTGCTGACGTACTCGACGGCCTCGATGTCGAACTCGTTCCGCGCGATCTCGGCGAAATCAAGATGGTCGACGCTCTTGTCTTTCAGCCGGCGGCGCAGGGAGTTCTCGCTCAGCGCCACCTTGAATTCCCGCTGGTCCTGACCCCACGCGCGTTGACGCACACCGTGACTGATGGCCCACGAGGCCAGCGACCCTGCGAGGAAGCGTCTTCGGGATATGGTCATCGGCAACTCCAGTTGAGGTGGCTCGCGTCAGTCGGTATCCAACAGCGTCTCCTCAGCCGCGATCAGCGTGCGGGCAATGTCCACGAGGCGCACGCGCTTGCTGCTGGCGTGCTTCTGTAGCCGCCGGAACGCCTCGGCCTCGTCCAGCCCGCTCCGCTTCATCAGGATCCCCTTCGCCCGCTCGATCAGCTTGCGGTCCTCCAGGGCCTGTTTCGAATCGGCCGCCTCCTTGCGCAACGTCTCGAATTCCTGAAACCGTGCCGTCGCCAAGGCGATGGCCGGCTTGAGATCGGTGTCCTTGATCGGCTTGACCAGGTACGCCAGGACGTGGTTGTGCCCGGCCCGCTCCAGCAGGTCTTCGTCGTGAAAGGCCGACACGAGGATGATCGGCAGCGGGCGGTCCTCGTAGATCATGGCGGAGGCGTCGATGCCGTCCATCTCGGCCATGCGGATGTCGGTCATCACGAGGTCCGGCTGCATGGTGCGGCACGTCGCGACCAGTTCGGCGCCGGTCTTCGCGGCACCGACGACCTGGTGCCCGAGCTGCTCCAGAGCGAGACACAGGAACTCCCGCATGCGGGGTTCGTCGTCGGCAATCACAATCCTCAGTGGCGCGCTCATGACGTCTTTCTGGGGAGGGTCATCACGAATTCGGCCCCGGGACGGTCCCGTCGACTGACCTCGATTGTGCCGCCGTGCGCTTCCACGATCCGCCGCACGATCGCCATTCCCAGTCCGGTCCCCTGGGTCTTAGTCGTGTAGAACGGCTCGAAAATTCGGTCCGCCTGCTCCTGTGCAATTCCCGGGCCGTTGTCGGCCAGCGTGACCTGCAGCGCCGGCCGGCCGCCCTGTGTCGCATCCTGATACGACAGGCTGATCCGCACCGGATCAGAACAGGCCGCCAGCGAGTTCTCGATCAGATTGCGGTACACCTGTTCAAGCTGGAACGGGTCGACGTCGCACGCCAGGTCGGCCACGCCGTTCGACTGCTCCAGCGCCGCGGCGCGGCTGCCGTGGACGTGGGCCAGGCTCGACCAGGCGCGGTTCACGATTTCGTCGACGCGGCAATGCTCGCGCTGCAGGCGGTTCGGCGATGCGTAGCCCCGCAGGTCTTCGAACAGCCGCAACAGCCGCACTTCCGCCTGCGAGATGTCGGCGATCAGCCGGCGCGTTTCATCGTCCCCCTTGATCCGCCACTCGAGCAGTTGGGCGCAGGCGCGGATCTCCTGCAGGGCGTTGCGGCTCTCGTGGGCGACGCCGGCGACCATCTGTCCAATGGCGGCCAGCCGCTCCGCCTGCAGCAGTTGGGCTGTCCGCTCGGCGACACGGGTCTCGAGCGTGTCGTTGAGGTGCTCGAGCTGCGCCATGTCGCTCCGCACCCGCCGCACCATGGGATGGAACACCAGCACCACGGTGAGCGCCAATACGACAAACGTGCTGATCAGCGACCAGTACGCCAGGTAGTGCAGCCGGGCCGTGTCCGCCTCGCTTTGCGCCTGGTACGCTTCCACCACGGCGTCAAGGCCGTCCATCACCCGGTTGGAGCGCGCCACCTCCCGCACGTACAGCAGGCTCGGATTGTCGAGCGTCAGCTCGTCCGCAGGACTGTCGGCCAGCGTGTTCACCTGGGCGACAAAGTTGCGCACTTCCAGATCCAGCATCCACGGTGCGTCGTCGTAGATCCGCCGCACCGTTTCCATCGTGGGATTGGGCGGTTCGACGTCGGCCTGATCGTCGCCGGGGTTGCGCCGCGGCGGCGCGAGCCGGTAATGCACCGCTTCCAGGTTCTTGACCGAATCGACCAGTTCCGCGCGAATGCGGGACTGCTGCTCGTCGTCGCGCACCGACACGAGTTCCTGCGCCAGGAACGCCGAGTACTGCAGCAGCATCCGCTGGCGGCTGGTGAGATTGAGGAATTCGGCCGCCGATTCGCCCGAACGGATCTCCTGGCTCAGGATGGCGTAATTCGCCACCGCGAGCGCGGCGACCGCGGCGACGGCGACGAGATAGCGGGCCGTCAGGCTGCGGGTCGTAATGCGACGCGTACCGGGCATGAGGTGGAGGAGACTGGCGTGAGACC